>WRGY01000050.1 GCA_009786925.1 Defluviitaleaceae bacterium
GTATTCCAATACTAAATTAGAATGTGACGTGTCGGTTGTAAGTGCAACTTTGAATATAATTTGATTGTTAGCTAAATAGATTTCTCCAGCCTTTCCGTTAGTAATGCGCACTAAATTTTGAATTGTTAAGTTGGGAAAAGTGACTGAAAGCAACGCTATCATATTTGATGTAGCTATATTCATTTATCATCCTGCCTTTATGTGTAAAATATGTATTTGCGCACTTATACAGTAGCCGCAAGCGGTTACTGCAGTGCGAACATAAAATATGTGAACTTGTATACCATTACTTTTGCTTTGGTTTATCCATTTCGGAAAAAACCGTTGCAATGATTTTGTCCAGCAAATCATCAGGAAGTTGTTCTATTACTTTACACTCTCGTTCGCTTAAATCTAAGGATTTAATATGCTCGCAAAGCACATATCCTGTAGTTTTTGTACGACAATCGAGCGGAATGTGTAAGGGAAAGTTACGCTTCGTATTAGTAATGGGACATACTATCGCCATTTTTGTTTTTAAATTAAAAACATCATTGCTTAACACAACGGCGGGGCGATAACCAGCTTGCTCGCGTCCGCTTTGAGGGTCAAAATTCAATTTAATAATACTTCCCTGCTTTACCATATTTCCTTACCGACAGGCGCACCCCAGTCAATCAAAACTGATTCGTATTCATCTTCATAGCCTTCAAACAACTCTGCAATATTTTTTCTTGGGGTGTCGGTTAAAAGGGTTATGTTTTCAGATTTTTGTATTATTATTTTCCCGTACTCTTCAATTATCTGCACATGCTCGTTTTCTTTAAAGTTTATGTTCTTAAAAAAACTGGCTGGCATATTGACGATATAATTATCATCTACTCGCTTGATAGTTGCAGTCATATCAAATCAACTCCCTAAGATAAGTATAGCACAATAGCTGATTTTCTACATCCTTCAAAATTCATTTGAGTGTGAATATTGATTAACATATCAGATACACCCTTCAGAACACAAATCCTACAACCCTTGGCGTTTTTTTCATAATAAATATACATGTATTCGTATCAAACAAATATGTCATAGTGATACCCTTTGCAAATTTTCATTGCTTTGCCGTGATTCCAAAATAGCATCACAAAAATCATCTGTAACCGATTCACTTGTGTCGAAAATCTCCCAAGCCTCATCCTGCGGGTAAAGGATAACCATTTTTCCGACACGAGTAATCCCTATGATGTTAGCTGTGAAGGGTGGAAATAACGCTACTATCTGAAACGATAATCTTAGCTTAAACATTTCGGTTGCATTTGTATACACGACTGGATATACTATGGATGAGGTGAGAATAATGACTAAGTCAGCAAATATTCATGTACGCATTGACCCAGATACTAAAATTAGAACAGAAAAACTGTTTTCGAGTTTTGGAATAACTACATCTGATGCAATTATAATGTTTCTGCGCAAGTCGCTTATGGTTGGTGGGCTGCCTTTTGATGTGGTTCATCCGCGATATAATGCCGAGACTGAAGCGGCTATACTGGAAACAAAAAAAATATTGACAGAGCAACAGCCTACAAAAATGTTCACAAGCCTTGACGAGTTCTATGCAGACTTGGAGGCTGAAAGTGATGAAATTTAGCACCACATCACAATATCGCAAAGACATAAAACGTATACAAAAGCAGGGACTTGATTTATCCTTGCTTAATAATGTGTTGGAATTGCTTCTTGCTGGCAAACCTTTACCGTCACAATATAAAGACCACGCATTAAAGGGTAATTATATAGGCTTGCGTGAGTGTCATATTCGTCCAGATTGGTTGCTTGTTTACTCTATAAACAACGATAAACTTGTACTTACCGCGACACGAACAGGTTCTCACGCCGAATTATTTTAATTGAAAGAGCTTATGTACCACAACAAGTGTGGTATGTGCGTAAAATTTATATAATGCGGGGATATTATGGATATTCATAAAAAAGTAGTTGAGTGGGAAACAAAGATTGGTGTTGAACTGTTTGAGCATTGCAATATTCCTAAAAATGCAATAGTTATAGATTTCGGCTGTGGATATGGTCATTATTCTGTTGCTGTGTCGCAATATTTGACAAATGGCGCGGTTTATTCCGTTGACGAGAACAAAAAAGTATTAGCCGTTTTGAAAAAGAAAATAAAAGACTACTCGCTTCAAAATATAACAATTATTCAAAACAATGGCGAATTGTGCATGGAGTTTGAAAATAGCTTTGCTGATGTGGTTCTTTTATTTGATGTTATTCACGGCAACGATTTACAAACTAAAACGCCGGTTCGTTTCAAATTGTTTGAGGAAGCTTACAGAGTCCTCAAACCGAATGGGATTCTTTCAATTACACCGTTTAACGAATGTAATCGTATGAGAGATAAAACAGGTAAACAGAGAAAATACACAAAAGAACAAGTCATAAAAGAAATCTCTGACTATGGTTTTGAGTTATCTTACGAAGTCGATAATGCTATACATTTTGAAATGTATCATAGTGCATATCAATGGAAAAAGCATAATGATGATTTACAATTTGAGGATATGGAAACTGGTGCAGTTTGGAATTTTACCAAATGTGCAGTATAAGCATATGTGGCGTTATTTACCCCCTTCACAGCACACACCCTACTTCGTTTTCTGCAAAGCGGTATTCTTTTGGCAAACGAACAGCCTGACTTTTTCCGGTGGTAAATATTTTAGCAGTAGCAAGCATTATATATCACCTCGCGATGAGTATATATTCGGGTATGTATTTCGTCAACTGGTGACTCGGGGAGGAAATAAAACATGGAAAATTACACAATAAAAAACGCAAACGCTATCGGCAAATGGGCAGAAGAAGGCTGGGTATGGGGTGTCCCTGTCGGCAAAGAAGAATGTGACAAAGTACGAAACGGACAGTGGAGTGTGTTGCTAACACCTGACACCGCCGTACCTCACGAATGGTTTCCACCGTTAAATGGGGCAAAATTGCTTGGGCTTGCAAGCGGCGGCGGGCAACAAATGCCTGTTTTTTCTATACTCGGTGCGGACTGTACTGTGATGGATTTGTCAGACAAACAGTTGGATAGTGAGCGTGTGGTTGCAGAGCGCGAGGGTTATTCCATTGATATTTTGAAGGCAGATATGACGAAGCGTTTTCCGTTTGAGGATGAAAGTTTTGATATTATTTTTCATCCGGTATCAAATGTATATATAGAAGATGTACACCATGTATGGCGTGAGTGCCATCGTATTTTAAAACCCGGAGGAGTGCTGTTATCGGGATTGTGTAACGGTCTGATTTTTGCATTTCACGATTATGATAACCCACTGACAGTGTCTGAAAAACTACCATATAACCCATTAAAAAACTCGGAGCAAATGGCCAAGCTCATTGCGGACGGCGAAGACACTGTGCAATTTAGCCACAGCTTTGATGACCAAATCGGGGGACAGTTAAATGCCGGGTTTATAATTACAGCCGCATACGAAGATACAGACAGCACCTTGTATGATGGCAAAAACCCCGACTTGATTAATAAGGCATTAAAAGAAGCCGGCATATCTACCTACTGGGCTACACGCGCTGTTAAACAATGAAAGAATGCAAGCGTTACTTTTCAGGTTTAAACCAAAACGACTATACCGAAAAAGTAACGCATGGGAGACTACCATGTACAGCAAAGAAAATTCTCGAATAGAAAACAACTATCGTGTTCATGTGAAGCCGCATATTGATGGGGTTTGTGCTGTGTGTGGTGATAGCTTTAAGAGCGGCAGTTCCCTTGCAAAATACTGTTCTCGCCGATGTTTAAATGATGCGAGTATAGCGCGGAGACGTTTGCGCATAGCAGAAAAACGCGCCATTGCCAAAAAATGTGCCGTGTGTGACACCCCCATAGAACAGGGCGGCGGCAAGATTGCAATCTATTGTTCAAACTCATGCAAGCAAAAGGCGTACAGAAAGCGAGTTAAAAAATGAAGGTTTCGCCATATCTAAACCTCAACCGTATAGAGTTTGTGGTGACAGAACAATGTGTTGGGCGGTGCAAGCACTGTTCTGTTTCGGAGCGGTTAAGCGAAAAGCATATTTCGGCGGAGCTTGCAGGGCGGGTGGTGGATGAGCTTTCGGCGGTATTTCCGATTACGTCGGTCATGACGTTTGGGGGTGAGCCTTTGCTTTATGCTGATGTTGTTTGTAAAATTCATCGCGTCGCAAGTGAACGCGGAATTGCTAAACGTCAGATTATCACAAGCGGATTTTTTACAAATGATGACGCTCGGCGCAGGGAGGTTGCGCAGGCATTAAAAAATGCGGGCGTTAGTGATGTGCTTATTTCTGTGGACGCTTTTCACCAGGAGACAATTTCGATAGAGGCGGTTTATAGTTTTGCCAAATATGCTAAAGAGGCCGATTTTTCACATGCTGTGCTTCATCCTGCGTGGGTGGTAAATGAAAGACATATTAATCCGTACAATACAAAAACTCGTGAGATTTTGGCAGAGTTTTCCGATTTGGGGCTTCCTGTTTCTGATGGAAATAATATTATCATGGCGGGTAATGCAATCGAGTTTTTGGCGCAGTATTACGACCCTCCGACATTGGATTTATCCAAAATGTGCGGCATCATGCCCTATACCGACCCACTTACTGACATTTCTTCCTTATCGGTTGTTCCTAACGGTGATGTGATGGTGTGCGGAGCGTTTTCCATCGGCAATCTTCACAAGTTGAGTCTAAAGGAAATTATTTCACAGTACGACCCACATAAAAATAAATGGACAAATGCCCTGCTAACAGGCGGTGCGGCGGCAATGCTGGAACTCGCCGCGTCGAAGGGTATAGAAATAGATACATCGCAGTGCCGCACGGTATGTGATGTGTGCAAAAAACTCACGTTTCGGGAGTACGACACATGAGCCTCTTTACACATGATATAAAAGACTGGGATGACTGGTTTAATGTTTTTCAATCCGGCACTGCTTTCGCGCCGCTGGTTGAGTTTATTTTCCAAAGGCATGGGTTGCTGTTTTCGCCATTGCGAAATCTAACACCGGGTACACATGCTGTGTTCCGCGTAGGTGAATATGTTGTAAAGATATTTTCGCCTCAAGGGCTGTGCAACGATTATGGGACTACCATTTCTGTAGAAATATTTGGTATGAGGCTGGCCGAAAAACATGGCGTTCCTGCGACGTGGAGAAAAGCCTTAGTTACACCGACAAGGTAAAAATCGGGCAAAACATCCGAAAAATCACCGACGCACTCAACCAACCATGCAAAAAATTTTCGCCGTTTGATGTAAAGGAATACGCCCTGGCAAGCCAAGACTGGCGCGAAGAAGCAAACTTCCCGGAGTCATTTTTAGCGGAGCGGCTGGTTTATCTGGAAAATCTTCGTATACAGGAAAGTGATAAAACATATTGCCATGGGGATTTTCATGCAGAAAATGTGCTGGTGGACGATGAGTTAAATGTATATGTCGTGGACTTCGCCGATGCTATGCACGCGCCTGTGGGGTACGAGCAGGTTTATGTAGTTAGTGCGCTGTTTTGTTTTGAGCGGGCTTATTTGGAGGGTTATTTTGGAGAGTACAATGTGGATGAAATCGTGGATTTATGTATGACATGGTTGCCTGTACATGCTTGGGGGCATTGCCCTGCGGCAGACCATCTAAAGCCTGTGTCGGAAATTACTTCATTTGAAATAATGCGTAAACGACTACGCGAGTTAATAGAAACAAAGAAGGGTGCGATGATATGATAAAAAAATTTAAACCCGAGGATTTGAAGGCGTGTTGTGATTTGTACATCAAGACCTTTAATGCACCGCCGTGGAACGATAGCTGGACGCAAGAAGCCGCGTTGCGTTGCCTTGGCGATTTGACAGAGCGCAAGCGTTTTTTTGGCTATACGCTGTGGAGCGGTGACAAGCTTGTGGGTGCAGTTTTTGCATATACAAAAACATTTTATACCGGCGACGAAGTCTACGTTGACGAGTTGTTTATTTCTCCCGACCATCAGCGAAAAGGCTATGGCACAGCCTTGATGGCAGAAATCGAAAAATACGCCACCGAAAACTCCATCACATGCATTACGCTTTTGACGGCAATACATCACCCCGCCTACGATTTTTACAAAAATCACGGATACGAGACTTCTAAGAGCATGGCTTTTATGTATAAGGGGATAAAACAAAATGCTTGAAATCGGAAAGGCAACCCAACATGACGCAGAAGCGTTGATGCACCTGTATCACAACCACCTGACCAGTCAGCCACCAACGGAGGAGCAAAACATAGTCATATGGCGTGACAAAATTGCACGCTTTGAGCAAAACCCTATGTACTACCTGCTTGTAGGAAAACACGACGGCTTTGTAGTATCATCGGTGACACTGGTGGTGGTGGAAAACCTAACACGCAACAATCGCCCCTACGCCATCATAGAAAATGTAGTAACCCATGCCGATTATCGCGGAAAGGGATATGCAAGTGCGTTAATGAGGCGAGCAAGTGCAATCGCGGAAAAGATGGGCTGCTATAAAATCATGCTGCTCACCGGCTCTAAAGAAGAAAGCACGCTGGGTTTTTATGATAATTGTGGGTTTGACAGGACGGTAAAGACGGGTTATGCGCGTTACTTTTCCGGTTTAGCCAAAAACATCTAAACCGGGAAAGCAACTACACTTCGTGAGAGATAATCCACGCAAGGATTTCTTCATAACCCAGGCTACCGTCTGCGATACCCAGACCGAGTTCGATAAGCTCCAGCTGGGTGTAGGACATACCGATATTATTCATTCGCAAAATGGTGAGCATAGATAAAACAGCTACTCTTTTATTTCCGTCAACAAGTGCATGGTTTTTATTAATTGAATATGCCATGCGTGCCGCTTTTTCTCTAATAGTAGGATATAATTCTTGCCCTCCAAATGACTGGTAACACCCGATTACAGCCGATTCGAGTAAGCCTAAATCGCGTACTCCATGGTCTCCCCCTGTTGCTACCGCTAACATTTCATGCATCTGTATAATCCGGTCTACCGTTAACATATTCATTTTGCCAGCTCCAAAAATGCTTCCATGTTTTCGGAAATTAAGGTGCTGACGGTATTTTCAAAAAACTCATCTCTTTCCATCTCTTGCCTTTTTGCATACTCATCAAAATTAAGCAAGGCATATCGCGGCTTATTATTTTTCATAATAATAGCCGACCCCTTCTCGTCAACAAGACGAGCCACTTTAGAAAAGTTTTGGTTAGCCTCTGTCATCGGCACCATGGTACTTGTATCAATAATCATAAAATCACCTCGCAGGTAGAATAAGCAAAATATAGGATATTGTCAACCTAGATTTGAGATAAGGAGCAACCCCAATGAACAAATTTACATTCGAATACGACCTTAACCTTGACATGAACCCTGTCACAGGCGTATTAATCTTCACCGAGGACGGCATGGTCATAGCCGAAGAAAACGGCGAGGTTAAGTTCTCATTCCCTGCCAAAGAAATCGCCGAAGCCAAGGTCCAAGCAGGGGTAGGCTGTGGCCTAATCTACGCCACATATGACAGTTCTGCGCCCAAGGTCTTATCCCGCTTCAGCATGTCCGGCCTAAAACAAGCGGGCGAGTTTTGCAAAATTGTCAACTTCTATATCAAAGAAGATGTCGTCGCATTCCCGGAAGAAGCAGAAAAAATCATCTGCGAAAAATGCGGGCGACCTATGATAAGCGAGATTAGTGTTTGTATTTTTTGCTATAGCAAATTTAGTGTCATCAAGCGCGCTCTCGGATTTTTGAAGCCTTATTCCAAGACGATTATTGCATCGCGAGTGCTGGATATGTTTTCGCTTATTGCGTTTCTTGCGCCGCCTATTATTTTGCAGCAGTTGATTGACAGGCATTTGCAACCATATGGTGGCATTCCTTTTGGAACGCTCGGGCAGATTATGGTGTTTGCGGGGGTGCTTTTATTTTCGCGTGTGTTTTGCGAAGCGATTACGATTTTTGCGGCGCGGCTTTATAACAGGACTACGATTTCTGTATTTGCAGATATGCGTGCGGCGGCATATGCTAAGTTGCAAAGCCACTCGATGACTTTGTTTGCAAAACGCACACCGGGCGATTTAATCCGACGGATTATGGAAGATACCGATGTGGTCGGCGAGTTCTTGACCGACCTTGCACGATGGGTGCTGGAGATGATTACGATTTTTACGATTGCGGCTGTGATTTTGTTTTTTGCAGAATGGCGTTTGGCGTTGTTGATACTTGTACCTGTGCCGATTGTTGCGTTTGTATTATGGGCGTTCCAAAAGATTTTGTATGCACGCTTTGAGCGGCAATGGCGAAGGAGTTCGCGAGTTAGTTCTATTTTGCATGACATCATCAGGGGAATCCGCACGGTAAAATCATTCGGTAACGAAAAACGCGAGATTGAAAAATATGCAAAAGCCAACCACGACCTGGCCACCATCCGCACCGACAACGAAATGCTATGGGGTACGATGTTCCCATCCATGGGCTTTTTTATTAGCATCGGTGAGTTTCTCATCCTTTTTGTCGGAGGGTGGATGGTGATTAATGGGCATATCACAATTGGCGTTATGGTATTGTTTAATATGTATCTCTGGGCGATTTATGAGCCTCTGCGCTGGCTGGTAAACGTACCGCGATGGCTTTCGGAGACCACCACAAGCATGGTAAAAGTTTTTGAGCTTTTGGACGATGACAGCGAAATAAAGGAATCCAAAAACCCCAAAAATGTGCCGATTACAGGAAAAGTAGAATATAAAAACGTTCACTTCGGATACAAATCATATGAACCTGTGTTAAAGGGCATAAATCTGGAAATCCAACCGGGCGAGATGATAGGGCTTGTGGGCAAGTCCGGCGTGGGCAAATCTACCCTGATTAACCTCGCAATGCGGCTCTACGACCCAAACAACGGTAAAATTACTATAAACGAAACAAATATCCGCGACATGTCACCCGACCATCTGCACGAAAACACGGGTGTGGTTTTCCAAGACAGCTTCCTGTTTGCGGGTACTTTCTTCGATAATATCGCCTACGGAAAACATGGTGCGACACTCGAAGAGGTAATCGCGGCGGCACAGACCGCAAACGCACATGATTTTATAGTGCAAAGCCCCGACGGTTATAATACATTAATCGGCGAAGGCGGGCAGTCTCTATCCGGCGGCGAACGCCAGCGGCTTTCTATCGCCCGCGCAATCATAAAAAATCCTGACCTTCTTATCATGGACGAGGCCACGTCATCGCTCGACGTAGAAACAGAATCAATCATCCAAGAAAGCCTAAATCGCATAACAGGCGGCCGCACCACCATTGCCATCGCGCATCGCCTGTCTACACTGCGCAATGCCGACCGCCTTGTCGTCTTGGATGAAAACGGCGTTGCAGAACTCGGCACTCATGCCGAACTCTTAAAGAAAAAAGGTATTTACTTCGACCTTGTTATGGCACAGAGAAAAAGCAGCCGCAAAGATGAATAAATATTTATGTAGGGAGTGACCGAAATGCGTTTGTAGGGGGCGCGAGCGGAAGATTGCAGAGAGCGGTTGCGTGCGCCGCGTAGCGCATTATCACAGCTAAAAAATACTAGCCGACGACGGCAACGTCGGAGGCCGTATTTTTCCGTGATACCAGCGGAGCAAAGGCG
>WRGY01000051.1 GCA_009786925.1 Defluviitaleaceae bacterium
GTGCCAACTCGTAGCCATACTCGATGCTGATAAAGAGGGCTTCCTGCGTTCCAACACATCCCTAATCCAGACTATAGGTCGCGCAGCACGTAATGTAGAAGGCAGAGTAATCATGTATGCTGACACTATCACCGACTCCATGTCACGCGCCATAGCCGAGACAAACCGCCGCCGAGGCATTCAGGAAGAATACAACCGACAATATAACATAACTCCACGTTCCATCATCAAAAAAATCCACGAGCGTATCCAGCTAACAAAGTCGGTAGAAACCTCCACCACCCTAGCCAAAGACCCTGAATCAATGAACCGCGATGAAATCCTTGCCGAAATCAAAAAGCTCGAAAAGCAAATGAAACAAGCCGCCGCAGAGTTACAATTTGAACAAGCCGCCGCCCTACGTGACGAAATTTTATCGCTGAAAAAAAATATGTAAAAGATAGAGGGATGTTCACAGTGAACATCCCTCTATTTAACATTTAATTAGCTAAAGAAGCACGGTACAGATACGGTGAATTGTTAAAGTTTATACCGAGGTTGTTCACACCGCTGTATCCCCAGATGTTAACAGGGAAGCGCACAAATACCCATGGAGCTTCTTCGATTAGGATTTCTGTGATTTCGCGGTAGATTGCATCTCTGCGAGCAAGGTTTGTTTCCATACGACCTTCTACAAGCAGTTCATCAACTCTTGAATTGTAGAAGAATGTGCGGTTGCCCGGGTCTCCAAAGTTATCTGAGTGGAAGAGAGGGAAGATACCATAGTCGGCATCGCCTGTTACGGTAGTCCAGCCAAGCATAAACAAATCATGTTCGCCCGCAGCTGTTCTTTCGAGATAAACGCTCCATTCAAGAAGCTCTAGGTTAACGGTAATACCTACTGCTGCAAGGTAGTGCTGGATGATTTCTCCTGTGGTCGCACGCGCAGAGTTACCATCGTTTGACCAGAAGTTAAGTGTAAGGCCGTCTGCATAACCTGCTTCTGCAAGCAAAGCACGAGCGGCATCAGGGTCAAACGGAAGGGCTTGCAATTGACCCGAAGCACTATGCGCTACGTTTGGGCCTACAGGGCCTACAGCAGGAACACCAAGTCCTTCGTATGCACCGAGGATGATGCTCTCTGTATTGATTGCCATTGTTACGGCTTGACGCACACGTACGTCTGCGAGTGGTCCGCTTCTTGCGTTCATACCAATATAGTCTATGCCTACGCCTTCAAAATTAAGCAGTCCAAGGCTGGGATCCATGTTTATTGCAGAAACGTCTACAGGCATAGCTTGGATAACATGAGCTTCGCCTGTTTGGAGCATAAGGAAACGTGTAACAGCATCGGGGATAACAGAAAGTCTCATTGAGTCAAGAGCGGGACGAGTACCCCAGTAATTTTCGTTACGTACAAAAAGGGTGTAGTCGCCTGATACTTGTCTCTCGAAACGGAAAGGTCCGGTCCCGATAGGGTTAAATGTTACAAGACGCGGATTTGCAAAAGAAAGACCGCGCTCATTAGCATATGCAAGTAGCTCTTCCTGCCATGAGTTAAGGTCATCTTGTGAAAGAGGGCCGTCTTCGCCGTAGCCATTTTCAAAACGGTAATGAACCTCCTCTGCCATTGCAGCCCGAGACACTGCAAAAGCCACCTGATGTGTTAGGTGGTTAATAAGTGGTGCAAATGGAAATTCTGTAACTATGTGGATTGTATATTCGTCTACTGTAATTACTTCTTCAATCATTTCAAGGATAAAGCGACCTGGAGCAGCTTCTCTCATATCAAGCAAACGCTCAAGGCTAATACGCATTGCGTCGGCATTAAAATAAGAACCATCATGGAAATACACACCTTGTCTAAGGTCAAACTCCCATGTTACGCTGTCGATTTGTCTCCAATCAGTAGCAAGCAGTGGGTTAACGGTTACTGATGGGTATGGCTCAAATCTTGCTAAACCTTCATACAACTGGTGGGTTGCATCACTTGTTGCAGAGTCATTTTGTCTGATAGGGTCAAGATGAGGGGGCTGTGACATCATTGCATACACCAACTCGCCGCCTTCTACTGCCGGTATAGCGGGTGTGTCGTTGCCACCAGGTGTGGTCTCTGCTCCGCCTTGTGCCGGTGGTGTGTCACCGCCATTGCCTGCACCTGCACCTGCACCTGCACCTGCATCGTTATTGTTACCTGCACATGCGGTTATAACCAGCATAAAAGCCAGTAGTGTCATTACTAATGTTAATCTACGTTTTAACATAATTTCCTCCTTGTTTTTTCGTTTTTAACGATAGATTTTCGTGTAAAATTATACGCGAATTAGCAAAAATGTCAAATTTTTTAATTGTCAAGAGACAATCGCCAAAAAATTAAATTAGGCATCGCCTCCTGTTTCGGGTCTATAAAGAGCCTGCATTTTGTGCATATGTCACCAAACATGAGTTTTTCAAGATTTCGCTACGCGCATTTGCACAAATATCGGCGAATTCAAGGCGTTGTTTATGTGACATTACACAAGCATCCGGTGCTTTTCACTGTATGCTGCATATATATGAAATTTCTTCATATTTGCTTCCCTTTTACCTATTGTGTTATCATGTCGAGCGGTTTACAAATTTAATTCGCGGGGACTGAAACGTAATGAGCGTAAGCACAAAGCGCAAACTCAAGAAAATTTTTAAGAACAGACAACTTACCCTTGGCGGGGTAATAGTAATACTATTCATACTCTTGGCGATTTTCGCACCGCTTATAGCACCATTTGACCCACTGGAGCAGTCTATGCAACGTCGGCTACAGGCTCCCTCCGGTGAACATATCATGGGTACTGACAATTTAGGCAGGGACGTATTCAGTCGTATTGTATATGGCACAAGGGTGTCGCTTGTTGTTGGCATTGCTTCTACTCTCATGGGCGGCATAGTAGGCGTATTTTTTGGGGTTATTGCGGGGTATTACGGCAAGGCTGTTGACACGGTTATTATGCGTGCGACCGATATTCTTTTGGCATTCCCGGGTATTTTGCTTGCATTAGCGATTGTTGCCATCCTCGGCTCCGGTACGGAGGTTGTCATCATCGCTGTTGCTGTGTGGGCTGTGCCGAGCTTTGCACGTATAGTACGGGGTTCCACTCTGGCCGTAAAAAAATTGGAATATATAGACGCAATACGTGCGGTAGGTGCAGGTGATTTTAGGATTATTTTTCTACATATCCTACCCAATGTGTTATCCCCGATTATTGTCCAGGCTACACTTAATGTAGGCGGCGCGATTGTTTCTGCTGCTGTTTTGTCATTCCTCGGGGTCGGCACACAAGCTCCCACGCCCGAGTGGGGCTCCATGGTATCAACAGGACGACAGTTTATGTTAGAAAATCCGCATCTTGTACTATTCCCCGGGCTTGCGATTTTTTTGCTTGTTGTTGGAATAAACCTTTTTGGCGATGGTCTGCGTGACCATCTTGAGCCTAAGAAAACTAAGTAGGTGGTGAGCGTATGATTATTTTTATAGTGAGAAGATTATTGCAGACAATCCCTGTTTTGTTGGGGGTTAGCCTTGTTGTGTTTCTTATGATTCACCTAATTCCCGGTTGCCCTGCAAGAGCGATGGCGGGCGAAGCCGCAGACCCTGTACAAATAGAAATATTGCGTGAACAAATGGGGTTGAATGACCCTGTCCTTACACAGTATTTCCGCTTTATAAGAAGAATTGTGACAGGCGACCTTGGGACATCTATAGTAAGCGGCAGACCTGTCGTGGAAGAAATTTTTGAGGCGCGTTTTGCTATTACCGTCCACCTTGCAATTTTGGGGACTCTGGCCGCGGTGATTCTCGGCCTTATTGTCGGGATTGTTTCTGCCACCATGAAGGACTCTTTTTTGGATATCCTCTTGATGCTTGTTGCCCTTTTGGGTCTTTCTATCCCAAATTTTTGGCTTGCAGTGCTTTTGATTATTGAGTTTTCTGTTAACAGAGGGCTTTTGCCCATCGTGGGATGGGGCGAAATCAACCAAATGGTTTTACCCACACTCACGCTGGGAATAAGTGGCGCGGCAATCATCGCACGTATGACACGCGCAAATCTTTTGGATGTATTAAACCAAGATTATATACGCACAGCACGCGCAAAGGGGGCAGGAGAGCGTATTGTTATTTTTAAACATGCATTACGCAATGCACTCATACCTGTCATAACGGTGGTTGGCTTGCAGTTTGGTGCTTTGCTAACAGGTGCAATTATTACAGAAACTATTTTTGCCATAAACGGAATGGGTCGCCTAATCATACAGTCCATCACACAGCGGGACGTTATCATGGTACAGGGAACTGTTCTTGTTGTTTCAATAATGTTTGTGGCGGTTAATGCCATGGTTGATATTGCCTACAGGCTTGTAAACAAGCGTGTGGATTTGAACTAAGGGGGATATATGGAAAAGGATATTGTATTACAAGTGGAAAATCTGCAAACGTCCTTTTTTACAGAGGATGGAGAACTAAAGGCCGTAAACGATGTCAGTTTTACCCTGGAAAAAGGACAATCCCTCGGCATAGTTGGCGAGTCAGGGTCGGGAAAGAGTATCACTTCTCTATCCATCATGCGTCTGCTAATGGGAACAACGGGTCGCATAGTCGGCGGAAAAATTGTTTTTAACGGAAAAGATTTGGTAAAAAATACAGAAAAACAAATGCAGGAAATACGAGGCAATCATATTTCTATGATATTCCAAGAGCCTATGACCTCCCTTAATCCGACAATCACCATCGGTGAACAAATCGCAGAAACAATACGAGGTCATCAAAAAAAAGACCGCAAAGCCGCATGGGAAGCCGCTATAAAAATGCTTACGCTGGTCGGTATTCCAGAGCCGGAAAAACGTGCAAAGCAATATCCCTTTGAGCTATCCGGCGGTATGCGCCAGCGTGTAATGATTGCGATTGCGATTTCTTGCCAGCCCGACCTTTTAATTGCAGATGAACCCACTACAGCACTTGATGTAACTATTCAGGCACAGATTTTATCACTGATTAAAAAAATACAGAGAAAAAGCGGCGGCGCACTTATTATGATTACTCATGACTTGGGTGTCATCGCAGAGACCTGTGATACCGTTGCTGTTATGTATTGCGGAAAAATAGTGGAGTTTGCGACCGTGCATGAGCTTTTCGAAAGCCCAAAGCATCCGTATACGGTGGGGCTGTTAAGCAGTATCCCTAGCCACGAAACAGACTCCGACGAAGATTTGTACATCATAGACGGGCAGGTGCCATCACCATACGAACTGCCTAAGGGCTGTATGTTTGCCCCTCGCTGTCCCCATTCAGAGGATATTTGTAAAAACGAATTACCAGAGCTTACAAATTTATATGGCAGTCGGCTAGTGCGTTGCCATATGCAACAGACGGAAGGGAGGGAGTTTGCTAATGACCGGTGGAAAAGTCCTTCTGGACGTTAAAAACCTAAAGCAATATTTCCCTATAAAAGGCGGATTAGTCGGGCGTACAATAAACTATGTAAAAGCAGTGGATGATGTTTCTTTTACGGTACATGAAGGCGAAACTCTAAGCATAGTAGGAGAATCCGGTAGCGGAAAAACCACAATCGGACGCTCCATCATACGCTTGGAGCAGGCAAATGGTGGCTCTGTGATGTTTGATGGCGAAGATTTGTTAAACCTGTCTAACCGCCAAATGCGCAAGAAACGTAAGGATATTCAAATAATTTTTCAAGACCCATACGCATCCTTAAACCCGCGCCAAACTGTCTACCAAATACTAAACGAAGCAATGAATATACAGGGTGTCGGCAATAAATCCGAACGTCGTCAGGATATTTTAAATTTGTTGGAAACAGTCGGACTCGGCGCGCATCAGATTGATTTGCATCCTCACCAGTTTAGTGGCGGGCAGAGACAGCGCATTGGCATTGCCCGCGCCCTTAGTGTACGCCCCAAACTCATCATCTGTGATGAGGCCGTATCTGCACTGGATGTTTCGATACAGGCGCAGGTGCTGAATTTGCTGAAAAAATTGCAACGTAAATACAAGCTGACATATCTTTTTATCTCACATGACTTGGGCGTTGTGCGCCATATCTCCGATAGAATTATCGTTATGTATTTGGGCAAAATAGTAGAAATTTCCGGCAAAAAGGATTTGTTTGAAACACCGGGACATCCCTATACCTACTCGTTGCTCTCTTCCATTCCGCGCACCAGACCCACAGGCGAAACCAGCGATAGGATTATACTCCACGGTGATATGCCTTCCCCCATCACTCCACCACCCGGATGCACCTTCCACACACGTTGCCCATTTGCCTTTGACAAATGCAGTGCAGTCGCTCCACAGTTTTATACTGCACGAGAAGGGCAAGAGGTATACTGTCATTTGCTTGACAAGGGTGCTGTAGATTTCGGAGAAATGCGTAAAATAGATTAATTAATAAACGGGGGCTGTCTTGACTAAGAAAAAGCGAGACAGCCCCCATATCATGCGGGGTTGAGCGGTTCTGACCAAAACATCTACGGCATGGGGATGTTTGAGTCCGCGTGATAATCTTGCAAGCTCTTTACAGCTTGTTTTATGCGTTGGCGATTGGCCTTTATTGCGGATTTTGTCATTTCCGTGGTGGTGTACATGGGGATGGATTTTCTGACAGCGGCGCGGCGTATGTTTGGCCCCATGCTTTCGGAGGTCATGTCATGGGCGGAGCCACCCGGAGTGGTGACGACCATTGTGATTGTGCCATCCATGATGAGGTCGGAGATTGGCTGTTTGTTTTCCATGTCGAGCAGTTCGCAGAGTGGACGAGCGGGGATGCCTGATTCTCCCAAAACACGATATGTGTTTTCTGTAGCAACCAGCCCAAAGCCAAGGCTTTGTAGGTCGCGTGCCATTTTTGGCAAATCGCGCATAAATGCTTCTGAAAATGAAATCAACACAGTGCCAACCTTTGGGATGGGTGATTTCGCACCTTCTTGTGCAAGCGAAAATGCCGACTCAAAAGTATCAGCCATACCAAGCACCTCGCCTGTGGAGAGCATCTCCGGCCCGAGAATCGGGTCTACCTCGTGGAACATGTTGAATGGGAAAACGGATTCTTTTACACCGTAGTAGCTGATTTTTGCGGGTTTTAGCTTTGAAATATCAATGCCTGCCTCCCTGGTGGCGGATTGAATCATCACCCTTGTCGCAAGTTTTGCCATCTGGATATTGCATACCTTTGATACAAGCGGAACGGTACGAGAAGCGCGTGGATTTGCTTCGATTACATATACTTTTTCTTTTTCTATTGCGTATTGAATATTCATGAGGCCGATTACGCCTAATTCTTGGGCGATTTTTTTTGTATACTCGTAGATTGTGTTGCAAGCGGACTCGGGTATGGAATTATGAGGGATGGTACACGCACTGTCACCGGAATGAATGCCTGTATACTCGATATGCTCAATGATTTCGGGAACAAAAACATTTGTACCGTCGCTTATTGCATCCGCTTCGCATTCTAAGGCACGCTCCAAGAAGCGGTCTATGAGAATCGGTGCCATTTCTGCCTCGGGGTCAGCGGTTGCGATTGCGTTTTGCATATATTCTTTTAATGTTTCGATATTGTAAATGATGGCCATACCCGCGCCACCCAGAACATATGACGGGCGCACGATTAGTGGAAATCCGATAGCTTTTGCTATAGAAACGGCTTCTTCTACTGTTTTTGCCATGCCACTCTCGGGCATGGGTATATTTAGCTTTTCCATCATGTTGCGGAAAATGTCACGGTCTTCGGCGGCAGCGATTACACCGGGCGGTGTGCCAAGAATCGGCACGCCCAAGTCAGCGAGTTGCTGTGCTATATTTAGCGGCGTTTGTCCACCAAACTGTACCACCACACCCATGGGGTTTTCGTATTTAACAATCGCCAAAACATCTTCTACTGTGAGTGGCTCAAAATACAAGCGGTCGGCAGTATCGTAATCGGTACTAACGGTGGATGGATTGCAGTTGACCATCACGGTCTCATAGCCGAGGTCGCGCAGGGCATAGGTCGCATGGACACAGCAATAATCAAACTCTATCCCCTGCCCTATCCTGTTTGGCCCTCCACCGAGAATCATCGCTTTCTTTTTGTTGGAATTAGCGGGGAGCGGCAATTTTGTTTCTGCAAGATATGTCGAGAAATAATAATATTTTTCATCGGCACCCGAAACCTGAATCGCCTCAAAGCCCTTGGTAATCAAGGTCTCGCGCTGTGCAGAAACATCACCCTCGGGGATGTACAACAACCACGCGATGTATTTGTCAGAAAATCCGTCTTTTTTCGCCTTCAGCAACAAATCATCGGGCAAGACTTTGCCTGCGGGTGCAAATTTTGGGTTGTCTACGAGTTTGCCGTTAGGCAGTGGCTTTATGCGATATTTTAAAATTTCTTCTTCCAAGTCAACGATTTCTTTTACATGATTTAAAAAATATGGCTTGATTTTTGTCAGAGAAAACAGCTCGTCCATGGTTACGCCTTTGCGGAGAGCTTCGTATATGATAAACATACGCTCACCCGTAGGGAGTTTTAGCATATCAAGCAACTCTTCTTTTGATTTGAAGTTATAATCCTTTGCAAAGCCTAGTCCGCTTCGTCCTGCTTCCAGTGAGCGCACGGCCTTTTGCAATGCTTCTTTGTAATTTTTGCCGATACTCATTACCTCGCCGACGGCTTTCATCTGTGTGCCGAGTACGGCACTTGCTTTTGGAAATTTTTCGAACGCAAAGCGTGGAAATTTAACTACTACATAGTCACCAAAAAATTCATACTTGTCCAAAGTACCCAAACGCCAATAAGGCAACTCACTAAGCGTAAGCCCGGCCGCAAGAAGTGCGGAGATACGCGCAATCGGCAAGCCGGTGGCCTTAGATGCAAGCGCGGACGAACGTGATGTACGTGGGTTGATTTCGATGACGACTATACGACCGTCTTTTGGATTGTATGCAAACTGGCAGTTGCAACCGCCTATGACACCTACGCGGCGCACAATTTTGAATGCAGAGTCTTTCAGTCGCGCTTCTACATCGTCGCTCACATTAAGCATGGGCGCGCAACATATGGAGTCACCTGTGTGTACGCCCATGGGGTCTACGTTTTCGATACAGCAGACGGCTATGCAGTGGTCGGATGCATCTCTGATTACTTCGACTTCAAGCTCTTCCCAGCCAAGGATACTTTCTTCTACCAAAACTTGGTTTATTATGCTTGCGTTTATGCCACGGGAAGCTATTTCTCGCAATTCTTTTTCTGTATAACAAATGCCGCCCCCTGCACCACCCATCGTATAAGCGGGTCTCACAACGCAAGGATAGCCTAGTTCTTTTGCTATATTAACCGCCTCATCCACACTATACGCAGGCGAAGAACGAGCCATCTCTATGCCCAGCTTCGCCATCATCTCTTTAAAAATGATTCTGTCCTCGCCACGCTCGATTGCGCCGAGATTTATTCCGATGACCTCAACCTTGTACTGGGCAAACACGCCTGCCTTTTCCAGCTCCATGGCAAGATTTAGCGCGGTTTGGCCTCCGCAGTTTGGCAGGAGCGCGCAAGGACGTTCTTTTGCTATGATTTCTGTGAGGCGGCGGCGGTTGAGTGGCTCTATATATGTGGTATGCGCGATGTCGGGGTCTGTCATGATGGTAGCGGGATTAGAGTTGACCAATACGACTGTATAACCGAGGCTTTTTAAGGCTTGGCAAGCCTGCGTCCCCGAATAATCAAATTCACAGGCTTGGCCTATTACGATTGGCCCCGAGCCGATAATCA
>WRGY01000052.1 GCA_009786925.1 Defluviitaleaceae bacterium
CCACAATGTCACAGGCCGCCGTCACAAACCCATTCCCCGCCGCTGATGAGTGGGCGCGTGTGGGGACTACGCTAACGCTTTCTGCCAATGCTCCGGCAGGTGCAACCGTAACGGCAGAAATCGCAGGCCAAACGATTGCACTGACTCAAGTAAATCCTGCATTAACCTCAACAGCAACAAGAATCGTATCGGCGCGTTTCACAGGTAGTTTTACATTAAACACAAGCGCACCCGCCGACGCTATCGTAGACATTGGTCGTCCTGTATACAGCATGACGTGGAATGGAATCACACGCACTGCCACGGCGGGAGGCCAAATCCGTCAACTGGGTCTCGAAGCACCTTTCTTTGCAGAAATTACAGCTGCAAATCCGTGGATGTTCCCCGGAGCGACCACCACAGGTGGCTCGCATTGGACGTTGCAACGTGGCCAGCAAGACCGTGTTGCCGCCATCAGTGGGAGCTGGACACGCCTTGCCTCGGGCGGTTGGGTAGAAAGCGCGAATCTGCGTACCTTCCGTGACACAAATCTTTTACCGCCAAACGTGCTTGGGTTTATGTCCGAGGGACGTTATGTCGTTGGTGATTTTGAGGATGCAATTGTGTGGCAAGTTCCGTTTCATCCTGCCGTGTATGCAGAGTTTGACGGTCGTGAGCTTATTGTCGCGCTCGGTATGCAAAGTGTCGCACCCCCGATTTTTTATAATCCAAACGAAATGATTTTTTCTGACATGCGTATAGGCCAACATAACGGCGCACCCGCGTATTTTATGACTTTGCGTGAAGGTGCTAACCTGGAAGGTTTTTATACGCAGTATTCTAACGGTCAGCTTGCGTTGATTTTGCGTCGTCGCCGCCCGCTTACACCGGGCAATTATCCCTTCGATGGATTTACCTTTGTGCTGGATGCAGGACATGGCGGACGCGACCCCGGAGCCGTCGGCCCCATGGGTGCGGCCATGACGGAAGCAATGCTCGTGCTGACCCATGCACGTATGCTCCGCGACCGCTTAGAAATGTTGGGTGCAGAAGTAGTAATGGTGCGCGATACCGATGTTTTTTATGAATTGGCAGACCGCGTAAACATAAGCCGCACTGCAAAGCCCGATATGTTTATTTCGCTCCATACAAATGCCACTGCCGAAACCACAAACGCTACAAATATCCACGGTTTAACCGTATGGTATCGCAACCCTAACAGCCGCCCTGCCGCTCGTCTTTTTATGAATAGTATGAGATATGTAAACCCCATAACAAACCGTAGCAATAACCCAAACCAAGCAAACTTCTTTGTATGTCGTCCCGTATGGTCGCCTTCGATTCTCTTGGAGGCCAGCTTTACAAACAATATCCAAGATTTTTCGTGGATGATAAATCCGCAGGCACAAGTGGACTATGCATGGGGGATTGTTAATGCATTGTTAAGATACTATGGTGAGTAGGCGGAAGATTTCACTGAACGTGTAACCATTTGTTTTTGTACCAAAATCCCTGTATCCTATGCAGGGTGTTATAGACATGCTTGTAATTTCTTATGGTAAAGAAATCGAAAAAATAACATATGAAACTTTGGCGGCCTCGGATATATGCGAGTATTTGCGGCCTCATTTTTCTGTCGCCATAAAGCCAAACCTCGTAGTGTCACGCCCCGCGGACGACGGAGCGACTACACATCCGGAAGTAGTGGAGGGCATCATCCGCTATTTGCTGGATTTTGGCGTGTCTGCGCATAAAATTTCCATAATCGAAAGCTCATGGCTCGGCGACGATACTCGTCGTGCGTTTTTTGCGTGCGGATACGAGCCGCTTAGGGATAAATACGGCGTAGAGCTTTTTGACCTAAAACAGGATGACTGTAAAAGCCTTGAGTATAAAGGCTTGTCCATGCAAATATGCCGTCGTGCCTTGGAGACAGATTTTTTAATCAATGTGCCTGTTTTAAAAGCACATTGCCAAACCCGCCTCACATGTAATATGAAAAACCTTAAAGGATGCATCCCTGATACAGAAAAACGCCGCTTCCATACCCTTGGCCTTCACAAGCCCATAGCCTCCTTAAACGCGCTCATAAAAACAGGGTACTGTGTAGTAGACGGAATCTGCGGCGACCTCACCTTTGAAGAGGGGGGGAATCCCACTTATGCAAATCGAATAATAACAGGTCGTGACCCTGTCATGATAGATTCTTTTTGTGCCGAGCTGATAGGGTATCAGCCGAGTGACATAGAGTATCTTTTGTTTGCAAAAAAATGGGGAGTGGGGGAGTTTTATTCTCCCGAAATAATAATAAAGGAGCTTTTCGCGGACAAAAAGCCTTCTAATATAATGAAGGCCGCTCGTGTCGCCGCTCGCTATGAAAAAAACATCACAGAAAAAAGCGCGTGTTCGGCTTGCTATGCCGCGTTAGTCCACGCACTTCACCGCACAGGCGGCGCAGGCGGACAAAAATTTGCCATAGGGCAAGGTTTTACAAAGGAGAGCGAAAATCAAAATGTAGGCATAGGCAATTGTACAAAAAATCTATCCCGCTACGTCCCGGGTTGCCCGCCAAAAGCTACGGAAATTATAAAGATAATAGAAGGGGTTTAGAATGCCAAAAAATATTGACGCAAACCTAAAAAACATAAAAGGTGTATTCTCTAATTCGCTGGATTCTGTGTTGGGTAAAAAAGGTGTTTATATCATTCCTGATTATCAAAGGGCGTATAACTGGCAGTCCAATCATCAATGCGACAAATTGTGGCAGGACATGGAGACTTTTATTGAGAGTAAAAATGATTCCTATTTTTTTGGCTCAATAATAATAAACAACAATAACGATGAATTGTATGTAATAGATGGACAACAGCGTGCTACCACTTTTATGTTGCTTCTTAAAGCTATGTTGATAAGGATTAATAGTATTCTTAAAGATTTTGCTGCAGATACAGATTCCAGCAATTTGCAAAGTGGGCTAAAGACCCGAAGGCGTGATATTATTAATTGTCTGTATATGATAGACGCTGATGAAGTCGATGTAGATGCAATGGATATAAAATATTCTGGCTTAGACATAAAATATGAAAACAAATCCATAAACGAGGCCTACAAAAATGAAGTAAAAACAATTTTGCATGGAAATTCATATGACGACATCGAGAGTAAGGTAGAAAAAAACACTCGAAGACAAAAAGACAATAAATATACAAATTTTTTTAGAAACTTCAAGTTTTTTATGGAAGAGCTTAATAAATTTGATTCCACAAAGGTAAACAAATGGGCAAGGTCTTTATTGGAAGAATGCCAAGTAATTGTCGTGATTTCTTACCAAACAGAAGAAGCCATAGAAATTTTTAACTCCCTTAACTCTACAGGTATGCCTCTTGCGGATGCTGATATTCTTTCTGCAAAGCTGTATAGTAACTATGGGGATGACAAAACAGGCTTCAAAACGAGCTGGAGCGAAATCATTAAAAACACAAATAATTTGAGTGCGAAAAACATTGCAAGCATCGACGATATTTTGAACCAATATATGTATATCTTGCGTGCACAAAATCAAGAAAAAGAAACATCCATCCCGAGCATACGCAGATATTTTACCGAAACAGCGGATTATTTGAAAAATCCCCAAAAATTTATTTCTGACATCGAAAAAATTATAGACATTTGGCTCGATGATAACATAAGCAAAGAGGCGCGTATCTTATATAGATTAAACAGGAACTTTAAACTTTTTTATTCAACATATTTGTTCATTAAAGATGATGAAACAGATGAAAACAAGAATAAGTTTACAGAAGCATTATTAAAAATATTTTTGTTGTTGTCTATTGTAGAAATAGGTTATTCGTCCTCCAAGTTTAAAGTGTTTTTGCTCACGTTAAACTTGGATATAGGCGTGGGTAGTTCTACCGATGAGCTTGTGCAAAAAATCAAAAGCCATATTGCTAAGGAGTTTAAAAGGGATGTTGTGTATGATTTGTTGGTTAACACAAATCCCGAAAGTGGCATCGTATATATAAATGAGTATTTATTTGCAAAAGAAACAAGAGCCGCCGTTGATTTTGATATAAGCAAAATTGAGGTTGAACATATCATGCCGTCCAGCGGAAAAAACATTTCGGCAATACAGACTGATGCCGGTATGGATGCAGATGAGTTTGGTCAATATGTAAACAAGCTCGGTAACAAAATATTATTAGAGAAACAGATTAATGGCTATATTTCAAACGACTGGTTTAAGGTCAAAAAGTTAAAATACAAGGATTCCATTTTTCCCATTGCAAGAGTTCTTTCCGCATATACAAATGATAAATGGCAAAAAGATGATATTGACAATGCGACAAAAAAAGCAGCTATGCGAATAGTAGATTATATTTTTGCATGAAATTTTTTAAACGGAGGAAACATATGAAAACTTATTACATCACTACCCCTATTTATTATTTAAACGGGGACCCGCATATCGGGCATACCTACACTACTGTAGCCGCTGACGCGATGTCGCGATACAAAAAACAACGCGGTTATGACGTAAAATTCCTTACAGGTTGTGACGAGCATGGGCAAAAAGTAGAGCGAGCCGCGGCAGAGGCAGGTGTGTCGCCACAGGAGTTTGTGGACGGCTTGGCAGAAATTTTTAAAGATTTATGGAAGCTGATGAATTGTGAATATGATTTTTATCAGCGCACAACAAACCCGCAGCATTGTGACTCTGTTAAGCAAATTTTTAAAAAGCTGTATGACAAGGGTGATATTTACAAAGGGAGCTACGAAGGACTGTACTGCACCCCTTGTGAGACATTCTACAATCCGCGTGACCTAAACGAAGGTAACTGCCCCGAGTGCAATCGCAAAGTGGAGACCATAAGCGAAGAATGCTATTTCTTCCGTATGGGTAAATATCAGGACGCTCTCATGAAGCATTATGACGAAAATCCGGAATTTTTGATGCCACTATCGCGTAGAAACGAAATGCTTAATAATTTTATAAAGCCGGGGCTGGATGATTTATGTGTGTCGCGTACATCATTCAAGTGGGGTGTGCCTGTGGATTTTGACCCGGGGCATGTGATTTACGTTTGGATAGATGCATTGCCAAATTACGCCACCGCATTGGGGCTTTATTCCGATGATGATAGTTTGTACAAAAAATACTGGCCTGCTGACCTTCATCTGATGGCAAAAGAAATCGTGCGTTTTCACTCCATCATATGGCCATGTATTTTGCTCGCACTAGATGAGCCATTGCCAAAGCAGGTTTTTGGTCATGGTTGGTTGCAATACGAAGGACAAAAAATGGGCAAATCTTTGGGCAATGCCATTTGTCCAAAATCCCTTGTGTCAGAATACGGCGTGGATGCAATCCGTTACTTCCTAATGCGTGAGTTTACCTTTGGTCCTGATGGCAACTTTACACAGTCAGCTCTCATAAATCGGTATAATGCCGATTTGGCAAATGACCTCGGCAATCTGCTTTCTCGTACCGTCGGCATGGTAGAAAAATATTTTGGTGGTACACTGCCCGCACTTGACCCTGCGCCGTCGCCATTTGATGCAGACCTCATGGGATTGGCTACAAGTATGTTAGAAAAGGTAGAAGCCCGAATGGACAAACTCGCATTCTCAGAGGCTCTTAACGAGATATGGAATGTAGTACGCCGTGCAAACAAATATATTGACGAGACCGCGCCTTGGGTGTTGGCTAAGGATGAGACAAAAAAGGCGGAGCTTGCCACCGTACTTTATAATCTCGCCGAGACATTGAGGATTGTCTCCATTGCCATATATCCTGTAATGCCAAATACCCCCGCCATTATCCACGAACAGCTAAACATAAATGCAAATACCGACTGGGAAAGCGCGAAAGAGTTTAACCTGCTTCCGCGTAAAGTAGTTGTAACAAAAGGCTCACCCGCATTCCCAAGAATCGAGAAGTCAAAATGATAATAGACACCCATACCCACTACGATAATAGCCGTTATGATGACGACCGTCACGAAATCATCACCGCACTATCCAAAAATGGTGTGGATATAATCATAAACATCGGATGTGATATGAAAACGTCAAGGGCTTCCGTAAAGCTTGCGGAGGCCTATCCTCATGTATATGCAACAGTCGGCTCACATCCCCACTATGTAAAAGAAATGACAGATGATTCTCTGGACGTTATGACAAAACTCGCCAAGAGCAAAAAGGTGGTGGGTTTTGGAGAAATCGGCTTGGATTTCTTTCATAACCATTCGCCGCAGGAGACACAAAAATATTGGTTTAAGCGGCTTTTGTGGCTTGTTAATGACCTAAAACTGCCCGCTATCATACATTCTCGTGACGCAAACGACGAGGTCTTTAAGATGATAAAACATTCTCCTGTGCGCAGCGGGGTTGTCCATGCGTTTTCGGGAGATGCCGCACTTGCGTCGGCCTATGTAGATATGGGATTTCATATAGGTATCGGTGGCGTGGTGACATTTAAAAAGACAGATATGTTACAAGAAGCCGTAGCCGTCACTCCATTAGAAAAAATTCTGCTGGAAACAGACTGCCCCTATCTTGCCCCTGAGCCGCATCGCGGCAAACGCAACGAGTCGTCATATCTCACATTTGTAGCAGAAAAAATAGCAAAAATAAAAGGCGTAACAGCCGAAGCTGTATACGCCCAAACAAACGAAAACGCGAGAAAATTATTTGGTATCTAGCGCGGTCTTACCGTACCCATGCCGGCTATACTTCTTGTGACTTCTGCACCGCCGTCATAACGCACACTACCTACGCCTGCGACACTCACATTTAGGGTGTCTGTGGCATATATGTCCACATTCCCTGCGCCGGTGATGCTTATCGTTGCATGTGTTGCAGT
Organism: Defluviitaleaceae bacterium; assembly: GCA_009786925.1. Classification (GTDB taxonomy): domain Bacteria; phylum Bacillota; class Clostridia; order Lachnospirales; family WQUN01; genus WQVC01. The sequence goes on from WRGY01000052.1 coordinate 6,845, forward strand.
AAAACCGAATGCTTCGACATTTGCCGCACCTGCGGAAGAAATATTTAGCGTTTCGGCACTACCCACGAGTTCGATATTTGCCGCACCTGATATATCAATAGACAGCAAGTCACTGTCTAAAATAATATCAGCGTTTACGGCACCTCTCACGGTTAGTTTGTCCAAATCAGGTGCGTTTACATAAAGCCTTGGAGTGTTGCGCGTCGCTGTATTAAAGTTACGCGTTGTGCTGATGTACAAGACTCCCTCTCTTACCTCTGTTTCAACAAACTCAAAGAGATTGCTCTGGATGTACATAGTGACGGAAAAGCTGTCGCTTTGCCTAAAAACCAATTCGTACCCACCGCCTACATCAATCCCTGTAAAACCCGTAGCGGCGATTGTGTGTGATTCCATATTACCTCTTCCTCGTACCGTTTGCATCCCCGGGGTTACACTGACGCAACCTGCAAAAAATGCAAAAATAAATACTGCAATCAAAATTTTTTTCATAATGTTTCCTTTCGTTATTTTATTATGATAAAATTGCGGAAATAATTATAACATAAGAAGGTGAAAAATGCCAAAATATACAAATAACTGTCCTGTGTGTGAGCATAAAGATTTTGACACTATAGGCATGTTAAACGAAAAAAACCCTCCTGTCTCTATTCCGAAAGGCAGTGCAATTGTGAGTTGCAAGTTTTGCCGCCTTATCTATGTAAATCCCATGCCGCATTGGGACAAAGACGATTATGCAAAGCTCTACGACTCGACATATTTTACGCATTTGTCGACAGAAAAAAACAAAAAATGGTTGAACATGCGCGAAAATGTCATTCCAAAAAAACGTTTCGAGATAATAAAATCCCATCTAAAAACAAATGAATGTAAACTACTGGAAATAGGTGCGGGAGAATTTGCATTTATGTGTCGCTATATGGCAAAGCAGGGTTGGGAAATAACCGCACAAGAGCCGGGAGAAGCCTTTTACGAAAAATTGCAAAAAATCAATGGCTTAAAAATAGAAACAGCAGACATCACTGACCTCGAAGGCGAGTATTCTGTGATTTTTGCGGATTCTGTATTGGAGCATGTGCCTGACCCCGTGGCATATTATAAAAAGCTATCGGAGCTGTTGGCTGTGGGCGGCGTGTTATATACTGTTTCGCCAAACGAACGCTCCACATACAATGTCCTTTTGAATATGGCAAAGGGAAAAGACGAATCGCCAAGCTACATCTCACCATACAAGCCGCCGTATCATCTGACCGGCTTTACAAAAAAATCATTACAAATCCTTGCAAAAAAAAGCGGACTCACTTTGGCAAGTTATAAAAAGGCCGAGGATTTTATGGCATTCCATACATTAAACTCGGGTAAAAATGCGGCGATAAAATATCCGCTTGCTTTGGTTTATAAGCTGTCACAATGGGTGGGTCTCGGCACTAACGGAGAGGCTTTGTTCATAAAAAGGTGATTATATGAGATATATAATATGTTTATTGTTTTTTTTGCAATTTACCATGCCAATTAATGATTCTCATTCCAGAGAGACAAGGCTGAGCGACGCTTCACATAATTATTTGGACACTTGGGTCATCAGCTTGGATGGAGCGCGGCAGGCCATCCCTCTTAATGCTGTTTTTCGTGGAGGGCGTATGTATGTGTGTGAGGCGCGGTTTGCGTTTGCATTTGGGTTGCCATCTGTAGAGCGTGGAGAAATGCATATCTTTGAGCTAACAGAAAAACATGGCTTGTTTGCGTATTTTCATAAAAGTAATGGGACGTTGGAGTTGTTTTCAGGTTTTGAGCGACCGGAGCGATTGCCTGTAGCAGGTGACAGAGATGCATTTATACGACTGGAAGATGTAATCGCAAGCGGCAACCCATATCACGACCATACGCATTTGCGCAGAAGGGTACTCGCGGACTTGCTTTACAAATATAATGCGGCTTTTACGATTGCATGGGTTCCCGTCAATGTGCGCCCTTCAGAAAATTTTAGAAATGATACGCGGGACTACAGCCGCTACAACCTTGAGTTTGTTTTCACCATGGATTATTGGATTAGTCGCGGTGGTCAAATGGGGTTGCATGGATATACACATCAAAGAGGCAATCAAAACAGTGTAATAGGCAATGACTTTGGCTCGGGAGTGAGTGATGACCACGCAAGAGACCTCTTTCAACGTCAAATCGCCGCCGCCGAGTATTTTGGATGGACAGCATACAGCTTTACCTTTCCGAAATATATCGGTACCACAAGGCAATTTGAAATGGCGGGCGAATATTTTGATTTTATCATGCCTAACTTTAACGTGAGGGGCAATAATACGCCTCGCCGCATAAAAGTAGGCGAAAGATATGTAACTTACATGAACACCACCGAGGACCACCTGGTAAACGAGGGCGAAGCCCCCCTTGTTGCACTCCTAAACAGGCTTAACAGGGCAGGAGACACTGCTAGTTTCTTTTTCCATACTTGGTTGGAATATCGCTATATAACGGTGTCACGTGATGAGCAAAATCGGCCTGTGATACATCATGACATAAATTCTCCCATGCATCGTATTTTGGATAATTTGCAAGAAAACGGACGTGTATTGCGACCGACTACGCATTTTACAGCTAACTAAAAAAGCCTCGTGATTAAGTTTTGATAATAAAGAATCAAATTAACTGACATCTCTTTTCAAGGGGTGTCAGTTTTGTTTTTAATTGTATACGTTCATGGTTGTACAACACAACCTTGTTGGCAACCGTACCTATGTTTGGCATCACTCCGCTACACGAAAGGAGTGGCAAGGGTGATTCCAACAATCGACTCACAGTTTAAGGCACTGATTCCGCCGCTGTCTGCGGAGGAGCGCGACCAGCTCGAACATAATATCATGGAAAGCAGGATTGCCTTTGGGGTGCGCGAGATGGAGTTTTGTAACCGCGACGATGCTATGGTTTGGATAATAGAAAACCAGCTGGGGCGGCGCAATATTCCCGATGCAAC
>WRGY01000053.1 GCA_009786925.1 Defluviitaleaceae bacterium
TTCCTCAATAATCTTGAGGTGTTCAACTGTTAGTCTCATGGATAGATTATACTAAACCTTTATCATGTTTTCAATGGTTATATGTTAACACTCTCTAGCTCTTTTTGCCTTGCAAACAATATCCACCAAAGTAGATTTGCCCGAACCATTACGCCCAACTAAGGCAGTACAAGAGCCTTTCTCTATGCGTAAATCTATACCCTTTAAGACATGGTTATTGCCATAGCTTTTTACTAGGCTTTCAATGTGAATCATGAATCTCTCCTCCTTTGCTTCGTGATTATGATATAATCTTACTATGTTTTTTTAGCCCTGCCGTTGCTTTTACTGCAAGTTGCCACTTTCGAGCTGTAAGAGAGCCAAAAAAGAGAATGAAACGCCTTGAGCCAATCGAATGTTTGTACTGCAATCATGATGGGAAGGAGCGTGGATTTATATGCGTGTTGAGATTAATTTAGACCCAGATATTTCAGAAGAAACTGCAATTATCCACGCCAAGAAGATGACACCGAAACTCTTGAATTTGGTGGAAGCACTTGAAAGAGCAGACGATGAAAAAACCTCTATGCTTGTTGCTAAAAACGATGATAAGGTTTTTATAATTGACCCAGGCCAAGTAGATATTATTCGCACAGAAGGTGGCGAGATAAAGTTATATGAACGAGATATAATGAAACCACTTGATACAGAGTAATAAACCTCCCTCAAGTCATTAAATTATTAGTGACTTGAGGGAGGTTGTTTTTTTAAGGATTAAATGGGAAGATTAAATATTTCAATGAGATTGTTCCCTCATTCCGATTATGTTTTTCCATTCTCTTTTCCGCATACATAACAAGGCTTTTTTCTCATCCTTCAAGTGCCATCGTTTCAACTATAGAAGTAGGAATCTCAATGCCTGTGGCATAGCAAAACGCAATGATTTGGCCTATGTGCATTTGCTCATGCCCTGACATCATTGAGAGTATCCGGTGTATATTCATTTTGTAGCCAAACATTTCAATAGATTCCGTACCGTCCATGATTTCTAACGCTTTTTCCATCTTCTCATCAAGTTCTTTCATTGTGTTAATGAGGGTTTGAGTAGGAAGGCTTAAATAATTGTTAAATTCGTCACCAAAGACAACCGTTTTTGTGGTTAGTGCATCTACATATCCCCTCTGCCCCAATGTCAGCTCATAAGCGTGCAGACGTATTGTGTTCAGCTTTTTGCGTGGCAGTATTTTATCAAGGTCTGCATCGCTTAGTTCGTTTAAGAATGCCAGCGTAATGCTCCTTGTGTCTTTCCAGTCGGCCAAAAGTGCTTTTAATGATTCAATCATAGCCCATACCCCTTATCCAATTTAAGTCGGAGATTTCCACAATCTCCGCTATGTTTAATCAAATCTTCAAAAGAAGGAGTTGCCCTCCAAAACTATGTTATAGCGGTTTAAGCCAAAACATCTACGGTCGACATTTATTCATCAATTTCAATGTCAATAATATCCGATTCATCAAAATCGTTGTCCGGTTTATTAAAATAATCCAATATTTCATCAGATGTCATTTTTGATAAATCACTAAGGCGTTGTGCCAAGCTATTTGCCATTGTTTTATAAATCACATATGATACCCCGCCGGATACAACACCGCCAACAACCGGGACTGCTTTGCTCACAAAGTTTCCTACGCTCTTTTTCGTTATTTTTACGCCTACGTTTCTTAATATAGATTTCAAAATAGGATACCAAAGCGTTTTTGTTAGTGGCTTGGCGGCAACCCTGATACCTATGATTGGCCCATGCTCAAGCGCGAACGACATTAACGCCTTGCTTGCAAGTCCGACACCCTCCATCACACCAAGAAATACGAGCATTTTATTTTTTGTTTCTTCATCATCAATGAGTTCTTGCCAACCATAAATATAAGCCAGCTTTTGCGCAATACGAAAAACATGTGCATAAAATTGTATAAGGTCAGCCGGGACGGTAGCCGCCATAAACTTGAAGCCGGGTACTCCTGCACCCGCAGAAAGTGCAGTCACCCTCAACGTCTCCTGCTTAATAGAAGCTTTTGCAAGCTTATCAAGCAATTCGGGCTTCACACCTGCTTTAATTGTACCCTCACATAAAATTAACTCCATCACATCAGGCTCAACAATGTGTTCAAATTGCTTACGCAAAAAGTTTTCACGTTCAACTTTTACGAGTGGAAGTTTCATTGATTGTATGATGATGTCCTCATACGATACATTTTTTACCGCATCAATAATCTTATTCATTTTTTACCATCCTTTATTTACCCACATTTCGCATTGCCCAAGGACAACAGATATAGCATCGTCTATGCCCTCGGGTGGGTATTTGTATTTTTTCAGCAATTTCTTAACCATGCGACGCATACCTGCTCGGGCAGATTCTTTTTTCTGCCAGTCGATCGTTCGGTTTTTGCGCAAAGTTTCGGTAAGCTCGCGGGTCATTGCAACCAGTATTTCGTTTTCATAAAAATCTTTTACCGCTTCCGGACGAGTTAAAGCATCATAAAAAGCCTGCTCCTCTACATTTAGACCAAGAGATTCTCCATCAGCATGGGCATTTGCCATTTCTTTTGCCATTTTCATCAGTTCGGCAATTACTTCCTCGTTGGAAATCATGCCGTTTATATAAGACTTCATCGAACGAGCCAACATTTCAGAGAATTTTTCGCTTTTTACTATGTTTGTTTTGCGATAGATAAACACTTGCTCTTCAAGGAGTTTTTTTAACATCTCAATCGCGATATTACGTGATTTCATTTTGGAAATTTCATCTAAAAACTTAGGGTCAAAAAGCGAAAACCCTGTGTCTATATCAGAAAACAGATTGATTACGCCCTCGCTTTTTATGCTTGCCTTTAACAATTCGTTGATTTGTGCATTTATTTCTTTAAGCGATAGGGGTTTGCCCTCACCTGTGATGCGGGTTAGCATTGTGCGGACAGTTTCAAAATAAGCCGCTTCGAAACGCTGCGTGGCTGTTATGAGTGAGCGACAAAGGGACAATGCTTGGCGTAGAAGCATCGCCTCTTTGATAAACGCCTCGCGTTGTTTTTCATTTTCAACGCCGGTCATAAAGTTTGCGCCGCCTGTTATTGCCTTGGCACGAGTGCCATCCGTGGCAGTATCGCGCATAAAATCGGAGTAGTCGAAACCATGGAATAGACCACGGCAAACCTCTAATTTTTCGATAAATTTTGGTAAGGCGGTTTTAGATATATCAGTATCACCATAGTTGGTTTTATCCCTATTTGTATAGTCATTCATGGCTTGTTTTAGTGCCGACGCAATGCCTACATAATCTACAACCAATCCACCTTCTTTGTCGCCATACACACGATTAACACGGGCGATGGCCTGCATTAAGTTATGCCCGGACATGGGTTTGTAAACATACATGGTCGCAAGATGTGGCACATCAAAACCTGTCAGCCACATGTCAACCACAATAGCAATTTTAAGCGGGTCGTCCTTGCTTTTGAACTTCTTGGCCATTTCGTCACGACGGTGTTTGTTGCCTATTATGCCCCGCCATTCTTCCGGGTCTTTATTACTTTCGGTCATCACCACGCCTAGTTTTTCAGTCCATTCCGGGCGCAGTTGCAAGAACGTATCATATATTTTCATAGCAATAGCACGATTGTATGCCACAATCATTGCTTTGCCGGTTTGTTCATACTGGCGGCTATCCTCGTAATGCTCGACAATATCATTACATAGCGCATCAATTGTCTGCTGTGCGCCGAGTATAGACTCCATCTTCCCAAGCTCTTTTTTGCTCTTTTCGATAGCATATTCATCGGCATTATTTGCGATTATGTCATATTCGGCATCGATGAGTCGCAAAATATCTTCGTCTAACTTGAGGTGAATAACACGACTCTCATAATATACAGGGCGAGTTGCACCATCTTCTACAGCTTGGGTCATGTCGTATATGTCGATATAATCGCCAAAAACCTCCATAGTGGAGCGGTCTTTGCTAGAAATAGGCGTACCTGTAAAGCCTATGTAGGTTGCGTTTGGCAAGCTCTCACGTAGCATAAGCCCAAAGGATTTTTTAATCTCGCCTTTCTGAGTTACCCTCTCGTCCACAAACTGGGAGCGATGGGCTTCATCAGCCATCACAACGATATTCCTGCGCTGTGATAAAGGAGTGTCATAATCTTCAATTTTTTGTATGGTAGTAAAAATAATGCCGTTAGCCTCTCTGTCAGCCAGTTTGTTTTGTAAATCCTCGCGGCTGACTGCTTGTTCAGGCTCTTGGCGTAAAAAAGGGGCGCATTTTGCGAACTGCTCGAATAACTGGTCGTCAAGGTCGTTTCTGTCGGTTAGCACGACGATAGTCGGAGAGTTTAGGGCATTTTGCAATAACTGCGCATAAAACACCATAGACAGAGACTTGCCGCTACCCTGTGTATGCCAAAACACTCCCCCCTTGCCGTCTGTGCTTGCGGCTTTTATCGTAGATGCTACCGCGCCACGCACAGCAAAATATTGATGATATGCACCGAGGATTTTATGCTCTCCGGAAAAGCAAATAAAATGTTTGAGAATATCCAAAAGGCGGGCTTTATCAAACATACCCTCAAAAAACACATTGTAATCCGCATATTGTGTGCTTTCGTAGCTACCGTCCGTCGTCTTCCATTGCATAAACCGCTCTTCGTCAGCCGTAATCGTGCCGGCCTTGGAAGCAAGCATATCGCTTATAATCAAAAAGGCATTGTATGTAAACAGACTCGGCACTTCTTGCATATAATTTCGCAACTGCAAAAAGCCCTCACTGGCATCGGTATCCGCACGAGAGGGGGATTTTAACTCAACAACAACCAAGGGCAAGCCATTTACAAAAACAATAATATCAGGCCGCCGCTCGCTGTTTTCGGTTATCGTCCATTGATTAGCAATCACAAAGCTGTTGCGCTCCACATTTACATAATCCGCCAAATAAACCAAATGCGATTGCTTTTTCTCACCGTCGTGAAAATCCACCGTAACGCCATTTTGGAGATATTTCATAAACTGCATATTCTTTTGCAAAAACGAGCCGCTCTCAAAATTGCGCAGTTTGTAAACTGCTTCGGTAATAGCTGCTTCGGGCAAGGATGGATTGACACGGCGCAGGGCGAGTAGCAGCCCATCCATATATAGTGGCTCGGAATAGTCGCGGGTTAGGTCCGGAGCGTAGATGTGATGGTAACCTAATGTGTCGCGAAACAGCTCTAAAATGGCGTTTTCGTAGTTGGCTTCTGTGAATGACATGCAATCCCCTCCCTACCAAACCGAGGAAACGTAAGCTGATTTACTGTCGTGCGCATAAAATTAAATTGCATTACTGTTTTTTCTTTTTTTAATACTTGTAACTATATCATCAATAGTTAAGTCTTTAAGAAGCTCTTCTCGCTCTTCTGTATAGTTACCACTTCCATTTTCAAACTGGCTCATAAAAACAGCCATGCCAGAAGAACCTAGTTCTTTAGTGAGTGCATTAATGCCTTTTTCGCGAATAGCTATTAAATCTCTAGTCATTAAACATTACCTCCATTAACCAAACAGTCGGGTTTAAAACTTTAATTTTTGCGTCAGATTTCCAAGCAAGATTTAGTAATTTTTTATCTGTGGTTAGGAAAGCATCCGCATTTGCATATTCAGCAGTTGCTAAATGTAGCGCATCAAATGGTTTAATAGATGAGAATTGTTGAAAATGCTTTGCACGATTTATGATTTCTTTGTTTATTTCAATATGGCTAGTTGCAGACGAATATAACATAAGAACTTTAAGCCTTTTAACTAAATCAGGTATTCTTCCTATTTCTTCATCAAGTATATCACTTTTTAAGATATTAACTATTCCATCATCGCAATTTTTTATAATCGTAAGTACTGCATCACATTCAAATCGAATTTTATCTTGATATATCCTATCAAAAGGACGATTGAAGCAACAAGTATCAAGATATAGTCTTAATCTTTCCAAATTGACCGCCCCTTTCTGTTTCTATTGCTCCCCCGATTAAATCGTGAATTAATGATGGCAAGGATTTTTGTCTCAATACAAGGAGACAGTGACGACGCGCACCAGGCGGTGCGCTAGGAGCAGGTGACGAAGGATTGGGGCAATAAGACTGCCAGAATTATTCAGGATTTAATCGGGGGAGCAATATTACACCCAGTAAATTGTGCATCGTCTATTCAAAAATCGGAAACGCACTTCATAACACAAGCCCTAATAACCGTCATCACTGCAATTTTATTTCACCAGACATTAGGCGAGGTAAAAGGGTGTCACGCAATAACGCCAACTTTCGATTTTCTATGCGATTATTAATCACTTGGTCGCATAGTGGTTCAAGCAATGCACCTACGACGGCATAATCATTTTTGGAGGGGATGCAAACCTCGGCATCTGCCAATGCTGACCGCTTTATATGCCCCATGGTGGTTGCTTTATCAGCCGCTATAGCAATAAAGTGGTCAAGGTGATGACGAGTCCACAAATAATAAAACCACTTGTCGAATTTGGGTGATGTAACTTTGAATAGATGCTGATTTAATCCACACACACCTCCGCACCAAAAATCAACCACAAGACTGCCTGACCACGAAAATATTACATCGCCGTCACGAACAATAAACTCTGGCCGTATATTCGGTGAGCAAAACTCGCTTGTTGAATCGCACGAACCTAGCCTTAACTCCTTAATTTTGAGGACGGGTAACCCGATTTCTTCATCTGTGGGTCGAAATTTTTGCATGGCCAATCCGTTAAGGTAATCTGCGATTTCAAGCAAATTCCCCTTTCGCCAATCAGCGGGCATTGTGCCGCCCCATGGCTCAAAATCCACAAACCAAGATTTGAAAATAGCCTGTGCCATCTGCTCTAGGTGTTGGTTTATTTTGTTGTTGTTTTCGATTTTGTCGTCAAGTACAGAAAGCGTGTCGGATAACAAATCCTGCTGAACTCTCGGGATATTTGGTATAGACATATTACTCAATGTCACCGCATTCATGTTACCTCGAGTGCTTCCAGCATTAAAAGAGTTTACCCAATCACGATATTCTTTTGATTGACAGTAATACTTGATAAATCGGGGATTCACTTTCCCTGGGTCAACGCTAAACTTGATGAGAAATCCCGCATATACAAACTCTCCGTCATCACCACTGTTAAAGTAGTTTCTGCCTGTGCTTGCACCTGTTCTGGCGAAAACTATATCGTTTGGTTTCAATTGGTACTTGTGAGACTTCGGGTCGTCCACGGATTTCAATCCCTCGGCATCTAATGTTCCATCATCATTTATATCCGTAATTCGTAAATACGTGGGTAAATCTTCTGAAAAAGGGACTGCTGAGGCAGAAATACCATAGCTGCCTCCACCAACACAAACATCGGAAAGCTTAGGATTCAAACCCAATCGCCCTTCACCCTGCTGCACATACATCTCCTGCCCATGTTGCGCTATATGCTCTTGCAGTGCTTCATTTATCCCATCCGCAAGCACAAAGTCAAATATATAAGGCATGGTTGTTTCTTCTATTTTAAAATTTATTTTTAATATATCTCGCAAGGTCAATTTATCGCCATACAGGGCTATGTCAACATCGCTGTTATGCCTATGCAAGCCCATTGCGCGGGAGCCAAAAAGGACTGCTTTTTGCAAGCTTGGAATTTGTTTAAAAATATCGCTCAGTTGTTGTTTGTTGTCTTTTGATAGTCCGTCCATCAATCCATCCTCGCAGTTAAAACTTTTTCTAAAGCAAACAAAAGCGGAGAGTAGATCTCTTTAATAACTTTGATGGCACTTGTCGCCATGTTTTCGTCATACACATGAGAAAATTTGTTACGCCCTTCCAGTAGCTCAAGCCAAAGCTCTGCATCAACTATCAAATCATTTTCAAAGGCTTTTTTTATGGTTTCTCTGGGAGATTTTACGTTATATCCTTCATAAAATAAAATATCTTTCAAGGTTTTCCACGCTAGTTCGAAGCTGATTTCAAAAAGTTGAATAAGCCCTGCTCGCTCCAGGGTGCTGTAATCCTCTTTATCTATTGCTATTTTAAATTCTTTCAAAGAAGATGTGTAATTTTCAAACCGTTGTTTCCATCTAAAATCCGAATGCACATTAATCACCCCTAGCTAAGTTCAAATCCAATTGCACCCAATCTTTTGCGTATCTCGTCCTCAAGCTCATCCGACTTCTTAAACAGCTCAGACAGCTCAGCTGTTAGCCTTGCCATTTTATCATTAAAAGGCTCACCATCGTCTGCTTGCTTCTCTATGCCCACATATCGCCCGGGGGTCAGGATATAATCTTGCTTTGCAATCTCTTCTGTTGCAACAGTGGCACAAAAACCCTTTACATCTTCAAGTGTTCCCTCACTAAATGCTTTGAAGGTGTCAGCAATTTTAATAACCTCATCATGGGTTACTTCTCGCAGAGCGCGTGTTTTCATCTCACCCATTTTGCGGGCATCTATAAATAGGGTTTTGCCTGTTTGTTTTTTACCGCGACTGACAAGCCACAGCGAGACAGGAATCTGTGTTGTAAAAAAGAGCTGTGTTGGCATGGCCACAATGCCTTCCACCAAATCAGCTTCGATAATTTTCTTGCGGATTTCGCCCTCGCCGCCACTTTGGGATGACAAGGAGCCGTTAGCCAGCACGATCCCCATTCTGCCACCCGGTGCCAGGTGATGTATCATATGCTGAATCCATGCAAAGTTAGCATTGCCTGATGGTGGCAAGCCGTAAACCCAGCGTTTATCATCACTGAGTGACCCGCCATTCCAATCAGACTGATTAAATGGCGGGTTAGCCATTATGTAATCGGCCTTTAATGTGGGGTGTAAATCATTGTGGAAAGTGTCGGCATTATAACCGCCTAAATCTGCCTCGATGCCACGGATGGCAAGATTCATAATCGCCATTTTGCGAGTGGTGGGGTTGTCATCTTGCCCATAGATGGATAAGTTGCCGATGTTGCCGGCGTGATTTTTAACAAAATCGCTAGACTGCACAAACATACCGCCGGAGCCACAGCATGGGTCATACACTCTGCCCGAAAATGGCTGTAACACCTCAACAAGTGTACGAACCACGCAAGATGGGGTGTAAAACTCACCCGCGCGCTTGCCTTCTTGCTCGGCAAACTTAGCAAGGCAATATTCATATGCGCGCCCTAAAATATCCTTATCTGTGCCGTGGTCAATCATTTTTATATTAGTGAAAATATCGACGACATCACCCAGGCGGCGTTTATCAAGCTCGCTACGGGCATAATTCATCGGTAAGATATCTTTTAAGCGTTTGTTTTCTTTTTCAACTGCTCGCATAGCACTATCTATTACCGTGCCGATTTCTTCTTTGCGAGCAAACTCGGCAATCACGTTCCAACGAGCCGATGGTGGCACAAAGAACACGCTCACCTCGGTGTACGCATCTCTATCCTCTGCATCGTCATCGTCGGCAAGTAACTCTTGATAACGCTCGTCAAATTTATCTGAAATATATTTTAAAAAGATAAGCCCCAAAACAACATGCTTATACTCTCCAGCGTCCATATTGCCACGCAAAATATCAGCCGCTTTCCAAATTTGTTCTTCAAAGCCAAGTGCGGCTGTGTTATTAGTTTTTGACATTTTAGCATCCCCTCATCATACCGTTGCTCATTATTCAGATTATATCACACTTGCACATAACTTATGGAGGCAGTGTTTATGCGGGTTTGAGCGGTTATGACCAAAACATCTACGACCGACCCGGAGAGTCTGGCACTGTATCTCTAAACAACCCGATATAGCGAGTTTACTTAAAAACAGTCGAAAGCGAGGCAGAAAATCGGCGGCTTCAAGCCGTTTTCTGACGAAGCTTGAGACGATTTTTAAGTTAACT
>WRGY01000054.1 GCA_009786925.1 Defluviitaleaceae bacterium
TTTGTGGCGAAATAACCGACCATAACGAATCTGAAATGTCGTGCCGCCTGTAAGCATTATCCACGGAAAAGCCCCCTTAATGTTTTTTCCATTATACTATATTTCTTTTGTCGACACACCCTAAATACCGCAAAATCCAAGTCTAAGCTAGAAAATGATGTGTTTGCGGCATCTGGTGTGGCTCAAAAATACAACTGCGCCCTACGTCGCCTTGACTGGCAACAAGAACAAGGATTGATGAGCAGTCTGGCTCTTGGGCAAAACCAACTAGAAATTAACCGAGGACTTACGACCAGTAGCACAGCAATATTTATTCCCTTTACAACATGTGAGTTATTCCAAACTGGCGAAGCCCTATATTACGGGCTAAATGCACTTTCAAACAACCTAATAATGGCAGACCGCAAGCGGCTCCGAAACCCCAAGGATTTATTACGTAGATGTTTTGGTCAAAACCGCTCAAGCCCGCATAAACCCTTATAAAACTCAGTTGTTTCGCTTTAACACTAAACCTTCGACCATTATGTGCCGACATAATACATATGGAGCAACATAATGGCATAACACGGAGGTAATGTCGTATGAAAAACAAAAAATGGCTTGGCGATGCTGAGCTTGAAATTATGATGGTTTTGTGGCGTGTTGAGGAGCCTGTAACTTCTAAATATGTATTGGAGAATTTACCAAAACGCAGGGCATGGGCTTTGGCATCGCTGATGAGTTCATTGGCTAAATTATGCGAAAAGGGCTTTGTATCTTGCGACCGTACTTATCGGCTTAACCAATATACAGCCTTGGTTTCGGAAGAGGATTATAAAGCACAAGAAGGCGAAAAAGTTTTGAGCAATCTTTACGAAAATTCATTACAGAATTTTGTTACCACCCTGTATAGCAAAAAAGTCATAGGCGATACAGATATAGAGGAGCTTCGCCAATTTTTGGATTCATTAAATAAAGGGGGATAATCGTGAGCCAATTCGTTGTCAACATTCTGTGGATTTCTGTGGTATGCGGGATGTTTATTATTGGCATATGGGCGTTATCGCCTATACTCAACAAACATTTTATCGCAAAGTGGAAATATTGGGCATGGATGCTGATTATGATTAGGCTTGTTGTACCGTTCAATTTTGGTTTGCCTCAGTTTAACGCCCCTGCGGGAATGTCCGAGGTTATAGCTATTCAAAATATGCCTGTGGCAGAATTGTTTACACCATTGCCATTTATGGTACAAGCCGATACAACAGAGCCAATGGATAACATGACTCTTTACCAAGTGCTTTTTTTGATATGGCTTGTGGGCAGTGTCGTGTTTGCCACGTTTCAAGCAGTCCGATATTTTATCGCCAAGCGTAGAATATTACGGTGGAGCGTAGTTCCAAAAAGGCATGAGGTTGAAGAAACATTATCAAATCTTTCAGCAGAAATGGGGATTAAGACCACCATCTTTCCTATGGTTAACAAGGAAATCTCAAGCCCGCTGATTATGGGATTGGTGTGTCCTGTGCTTATGCTCCCCCATGAAGATTATGAGAGCAACGATTTGGCTTTTATTCTGCGCCATGAGTTGACCCATTTCAAAAATAAGGACATCGTTTATAAGCTGGCTTTGTTTATCGCAAATGCCATCCATTGGTTTAACCCGGTCGTTTATCTGATGGTGAAAGAAGCCCACGCCGACATGGAAAGGGTATGCGATGATGCGGTTTTGGAAAACAGGGAAGCAGAAGAACGCCGAGAGTACGGCGAAATAATATTAAACTCCATAGCAAAAATGCGTGGAAATGTGTTCACCACCAATTTCTATTCAAACACTAATAAAATCAAGGCAAGGCTCACAAACATAATGGATGTAAAAAAGAAAAAAAGCGGATTTGTACAGCTTTTGGCAGTAGCTTTTGCGGCTACTATATTGAGCGGCATAAGTCCTGTGATGGGTTCTTCCACAATACAATCATCCGATTCTACTCATTCGTATATATTTACAAGTATGATGTTTGATGCGGCTAACATTGATATATTGGACATACATTTGCCATACGGAAGCCTTGTAATTGCAACTAATGATGATATTGTATCGGGTACGCAAATTTTTATTGGCGGAGCAACATTGGGCAACATACTTACCATAAATCACGCAACCAAAACCGCATATATCCGAAACAACACCCAACTGCCGGAGGGGTTTGGCTATTACGAAGAAGCCAACGTTTTTATTGTGGTATCGGGCGAGACGGATTGGGCTTTTGAGCAAGCAAATATCCATCTTGAAAACGGAAACATCGGGTATATACACACACATATAAGTGGATTTTTTGCTGAAAACTTGAATGTGACTTTACCGCAAGGTTATGTGCGAAACCAAACAACGAATAGACCTAAAACGGAGGAATGAGCATGAAAATCAACCCACTGCACACGCATAACAAGAATGTCAACCAAGGTGGCAACAAAAAAATTGCGGGCGTAAGATTACCCAATTTCAACTACATGAACACCCAATCTACGCCCAAATTAAGCGATGATGAAATCAAGGCAAGAATTAGGGAATTAGGGAAAAAGTACGCAGAAACAGGGGAACGCAATGATGATGAGAAAAATAAACTTACCCGTATGTTTATGTCATCTGTTGCCCCCGACAGAAAGGGCGCGATAACCAACGCATTAACAGCCCTCGAAACCCAAATCAACTCGCTTCAGATGTTATCACGCACTCATACAAGTATGGGAGAGTGGATTGAGTTGCTGTTTGGCAGAGCATTGTTAAACCCCAATTTTTCGATAAATCATCTTGATGTGCATGATTCAAACGGCAATAGAATTGCCCTGTTTAATGAAAAAGTGGGTTGGAGAGAAGTTACTACGGATGCCGAATGGGCACGAGTTCGTGAGCTGCATGGCTTGTTTAGTGATACTGTTAGAGCGGCTCAAAATGGAAAACCTACGGTAGACATCACAGGAGAAGTAATCAAACCGCCTGTGTTGGATGTGAAAGCATAATAGGGGGAGCAATATTTTATGATTCAAAGATTATCCAAATCCGAAGTTGGGTTTGTTTCCGCGCTTGCAGGAGAAATCTGGAGAGAACATTACACGCCTATCATAGGCATAGAGCAAGTAGAATATATGCTGGAAAAGTTCCAATCCTCCGAGCAAATCTATGAGGACATCACACAAAACAATCACATATATTTTACGTTTAAAGACTGTTCAAAAAACATAGTTGCTTATTGTGCAGTATTTTTACAAGCTGACCATGTGTTTTTGAGCAAGCTTTATATTCATAGCGATTTTCGCAACAAGGGGATTGCACGCGGTTTTTTAAACGAAGCAATCCGATTAGGCAAAAGCCATGGATTGGACAAAATTTGCCTGACTGTAAATAAAGATAATGGAGGCGCGATTTCGGCATACAAAAAAATGGGATTTAAAATCGTTTCGTCGTGCAAAAAAGATATTGGCGGAGGTTTTTTTATGGATGATTATGTTATGGAACTTTCAAAAATATGATATACTGCAAAAAACTACAAAAGGATGACACATATGTTATCAAGCATAAATCCCGAACAGAGAATGGAAAAAGATGAATATAAAGAAATACTGCGTCCGTTAGAAAAAAAGCTCACCGACCTACAGCAAAAAATAAGAGAGGCTCGTTTGCCCGTAGTTATTGTGTTTGAGGGCTGGGGGGCTTCCGGCAAAGGCACTCATATTTCACGGTTGGTTAATCCGCTGGACCCGCGTTATTTTGATGTACGCACTACGGGTACAATTACAGAAGAAAAACAAATGCGTCCTTTTTTGTGGAGTTATTGGACATACCTGCCGCCCGGTGGGCAGATTGTAATCATGGACAAGAGTTGGCATAGGCTTATTTTGCCGGAACAAAGGGAACCATGGCAACTTTCTAATATGGAAGTGCATGGTTTTTATTTTGATGTAAATGCATTTGAGCGTCAGCTTTCGGATGACGGATATCTGATTATCAAACTTTTTATGCATATAAGTAAGGATGAACAACATCGCCGCTTTAAGGCATTGGCAAAAGACCCCGCGTCATCGTGGCGTGTAAATGACCACAACTGGTTACAAAACAAAAACTACGACTCGCATATCCGTCAATACGAAAAAATGCTCAAGATGACAAATACAGAAGCTAATCCGTGGCATGTAATAGAGGCAAATGACAGAAAATACGGTACATGCAAAATGATGGGCATCATAATAGATGCAATAGAAAAACGCCTGTCTGCAACAGCTCAAGACCCAAAACCCGCACCACCCCAAGAAAAAACAGAAAAAATCCCTCGCATGTTGCAGAGTGTATCTCCTGATGAGGACATCCCTGCGGGAGAGTACAAAGATGCTCTGGAGCATTATCAACAACGTATGCGCACCCTCTCTAACAAAATGTATGCAAAACGTCGGTCGGCAGTGATTGTGTACGAGGGCTGGGACGCAGCAGGTAAGGGCGGCAATATAAAGAGACTCACATCAGAGATGGACCCACGCTGTTATGCGGTGGTGCCTGTAGGGCCGCCACGGCCTTATGAGCTGACGCGCCAGCATCTTTGGAGGTTTATGGTAAAGATGCCTAAGGATGGGCATTTGACTATTTTTGACCGCTCGTGGTATGGACGAGTACTCGTAGAGCGAGTAGAAGAGCTTACCCCTCCGGATGTTTGGCAACGTGCTTATCGAGAAATAAATGAAATGGAACAACATCTTGTGGGTCATGGTATGGTTATGCTGAAATTTTGGTTGCATATTGACAAAGAAGAACAGTTGCGCCGTTTTGAGGATAGACAAAACGATGCGGCCAAAGCTCATAAAATAACAGAAGATGACTGGCGCAACCGCGAAAAATGGGATTTGTACGAAGAGGCAGTGGATGAAATGTTAATGCGTACCCATACGCCGCATTCTCCGTGGATAATAGTAGAATCCAATAACAAAAAACACGCACGTATAAAGGTTTTGCAAACTGTAACCGACGCGCTGGAGGACGCAATGCGATGAAAAACAATAATCCTCACGCAAACCACCGCGCCAGAATGCGCACACGCTATCGTACCCAGGGTCTAACGGGATTTGCAGACCATGAGGTGCTGGAAATTTTGTTGTATTACTGCTATCCGCGCTGTGATACAAACGAAATAGCCCACCGAATGTTACGCGAGTTTGGCTCTCTACATAATTTATTCGATGCTGATGTAGAAACTTTGATTACAAAACTACAATGCACCGAAAAAATCGCCGTTTTTATTAACCTGCTCCCCGCTGTCGCAAACCGATATTTCCGAAGCAAATGGGGCGATAACGTAATCCTCGATGAAGGTGTAACCGCAGGAGAATATGCGATTACACTTTTTGTGGGTGATACCATAGAAAAATTTTACACACTATGCTTGGACAAAAATTACAAGCTCATTAATGCCGTCCTCATATCCGAAGGCACATTGGATGAATCCGCCGTATATCTGCGCGAAATCATACGTGCCGCTATACAAAACCACTCCGGCCATATTATTTTGGCGCATAATCACCCGGGCGGCACGTTTAGACCTTCGCGAAACGACCTGGAAGCAACCCGCCACATCACCGATGCCGCCGAACTCATGGGCATCACCGTAATCGACCACATAATAGTAGCAGGCGATACCTACTATTCGTTTGCAAACAGAGACCAACATGTAAAGGGGTATCGGTAGTGAAAAAAAGAATTGCGCGTCGCGCCATTAGGCGTACAGCCGGGAGGCGACGCAGGAGGCGTTCAGGATTTTCGTTTTTTGTGGTGACTCTGCTGATTCTGGTTATCGCACTTTTATATACATTTGCAGGTGATTTGCTGTTCCCGCCGCGTGTTGGCGATTCAATTTTGCCCGTAGAAGGCGAAATTATCGTTTCGTTCATAGATGTGGGGCAGGGGGACAGTATTCTCATACGAGACGACAATCATGCAGTCTTGATAGACGCAGGAGAACATCGCGCCCGACAAGCCGTCATTGATTATCTTAACGACGCAGGCATTACATTCATAGACTATGTAGTAGCGACCCATCCGCATAGCGACCATATCGGTGGGCTTGTCACGGTCTTGCGTGATTTTGACATCGGCTATGTCATCATGCCCGATGCCACAAATGACACCGACACTTTTTTGAATTTCCTCTCCGCCATCGAAAACAACGACATATCGGTACGTATTCCTTCTCCGGGCGACAGAGTGCAAGCAGGGATAATCGACATGACGGTAAAAGGCCCCGCACCCGGACATCACAACAATATAAATAACGCCTCCATCATCCTGCGTCTGGCGCATGGTCAGACATCTTTCTTGTTTACGGGAGACGCAGAAAGAGCCGCAGAAAGCTGGCTGGTAGAGCGATGGGGAACGGCATTGCAGTCCAATGTACTAAAAGTAGGACACCACGGTAGCCGTACATCTACGACAGAAGAATTTTTGCGTGCAGTAAATCCCGCCGCCGCTGTCATACAATCCGCCGAAGGCAACCGCCACGGCCATCCCCACCAAGAAGTCATAGACCGCCTGGAAACAAACGGTGTAGCAATCTACCGCACCGACGAGCTAGGCACGATAAGGATGATAACAAATGGGCAAACAATTATTACTCAATGAGATAACGCGAGAAGCCCCTAAATGGATAATAGACCGCATCGAGGACGAAACATGGGCGGTACTGGAAAACAGCGAAACCCACGAAATAATAAGCCTGCCCGTGGGTAGCCTTCCAAAAGATTCAAAACCCGGCACGACACTAATCCGCCAAGACGGAAAATGGTATGTAAACGAAGCCGACACCGCTAAACGTGCCGCCAAGATAGCCGAGAGCTTCGCAAGAATCAAGGCAAATAATCTACGCTAACAGCATCGCGTCGCCATAGCTAAAGAATCTGTATTCTTCCCTTACAGCCTCTTCATATGCGGCCAAGGTGGCTTCGCGTCCTGCAAAAGCGGATACCAGCATAACGAGTGTGGACTCAGGCAGATGAAAGTTAGTAAGCAATCCATCCATTGTTTTGAATTTGTAGCCGGGGTAGATAAAGATGTCCGTTTTTCCTGCTCCCGCTTGTACATATCCATTTTCGTCTGCGCGTGATTCTATGGTGCGGCAACTTGTGGTGCCTATGGCGATTACACGTTTGCCTGCTTTTTTTGTTGAATTAATGAGGTCTGCGACATCAGGCTCTACGCGACAATACTCGCTATGCATATGATGTTTTGTTATATCATCCTCTTTCACCGGGCGGAATGTACCAATACCCACATGCAACGTAACGCGGGCTATATTCACACCTTTTTCTGTGAGGTCGTTCAGGATTTCTTCTGTAAAGTGTAAGCCCGCTGTAGGCGCGGCTACTGAGCCTTCGTGCTTTGCATACACAGTATTATAGCGGCTTGTGTCGGTTTGCTTTTCTTCTATATAGTGAGGCAGTGGCATCTCGCCGATTTCTTCCAACAACGGCTCAAAATCCCCCTCATGAGAAAGTTCCACCACGCGCAGGCCATCCTCGATGATTTCTACCACTTCTGCCGAAAGCCTACCACCACTAAATACAAGCACATCGCCAACCTGTGCCTTTTTTCCGGGCTTCACAAGAACAGCCCAACGACGGTCAGAAAGCCTCTCGTGCAATAACATTTCTAAATTATTATCACTCATGAGCCTCGCAGGGATTACCTTAGAATCATTAATAACAATGCAGTCGCCCGTCTCAAGAAGAGATACTATATCTCTAAACATCTTATGCTCAACCTCACCCGTCAGCTTATTTAAACGCATAAGCCGTGAGCCATCGCGTCGGGCGATTGGCTGTTGCGCAATTAAATGCTTTGGCAGGTCGTAGTAAAAATCTTTTTTGTCCATTTTTCATCTCCATATTTTGTTTAAATTACAGTTTTGCAAGAAATCCATTGTAGCATATAGAGATTGAAAAATCATACCCTACTCCACAGTCCACTCATAAATATTTGAATTTCGCTGTCCGCTTTTATACATATCAGTCCATTCGGGAAGTTTTACCTCTCGTACATGTCTCGCTCCCAGTTTTTCACACACTCTCCTCGAGGCAATATTATTAACGTCATTGGTTATTAATAATTTTTTCATTTTGTGGACTCTTGCCACAGGCAACAGCAAACGGCAAGCTTGACCGGCATAACCGTTGCCGCGATATGCTTCATCAACGTCATACCCGATTTGCCCACCATAATATAAATTGCTGCCATAAAAACCACCACCATAACCAATCCTCAAACTTATATTTCCAATTTTTTCACCTTCTTTGCAAATCGCAAACATATAACCGGGTACATACTTTTTTTCAGGGTTGCCTGATTGTTTTTCTAAGCAGACCAAATAGAGCCCGACACCGGCAAGAGTTGGCACATCAATAAAACCATTAAACACACAAGGCAATGAATTGTAAAATGCTATTTCTCTTTTTATATCCCAGTCCTCTTTAAGAATTGCATAGCTAACCTTATCCGCCAAAATACCTTCCCTTATGTAGCACTGACGCGAAGTCCCTTCGCATAACATACCCGCCTTTATCAATACCTTGCCGGACGCAATATTTAGCGCGTTATGGTCAGCCCATAATCTATTTAGGCCAACCTCTTCAAAGCAATAATCAATAACTGCACTCAGAGCTTCTGTGGCATAGCCATTTCCCCACCATGCCTTGCCAAGCTGATAACCAATTTCGGCGGCATGTGCCTCACAGTTGTTTTCATGAAAATCTATCGTTCCAATTAAATCTCCACATGATTTTAATTCTATGGCAAATACACACCATGACGAGCCAATCGGAAGATTGTTAAAATACTCCATCCACTGGTATATATGCCTTTGTGTGGATTCCAGACTATCACAAACATCGTAACACATAAAGCGAACAACATCAGGGTCACTTGCCCAATTTCGATACATGGATTCGGCATCAGCAATATCAAACGGTCGAAGTATCAATCGCTTTGTTTCTAACTTTACCATTATAATTTTTTCCTCATTCCTTGATACAGTGTGTTGGGTTATGTAAAAAATCCGGAGCCATGAACATTGTAATCGTGGAGTTGCTTATAAAATTGCAGGAGCTAAACTTTTCGCAAAAAATAATGACTGCATCGAGATTTTATGTTCGCGTTTTGTTACGAAAGCAAAATGCAGATAGGAATTTATTGAGGAACAAACCGCTTGCGTATTTTTGAATGATGTCGTTGGCGTGCTTTGTAATTTTTGTTCACTTGAGGTGTTTCTGAGACATATGTAAATTATGCCTTATTTTTCCAACTTCATCAGGAGTCAAAGGATTGCAGTCGAAGGTTGATGCTTTTAAGGGAGTAGAATCCGAAAGTGAAATGTTTTGAAATGTAGTTTCTGTTTTTAGTGGCTTAAAGACTTCTCCATATTTATCAGCACATTCTGCTGCGGATACATCAAACAGAACAACGTTAAACGCATCCTTCTGATGATTGAATGAACTAATCCATTTGATACCATCTAGGTCAGTATTTGCTTGAATATATGATGCGACGTATTGCGTTGCACAATATTCGCTATCTCCTTGTTTCCTAATCGGTCGCATAAATGAGGACATCATGTTTTTAATAAAATAAAAAGCATCCATCTCCTCTTTATTTGCTAATTCTGCCTTGTGCAAGTTCAAAATTTTCAATTCTTTCTTCGGCTTAAAGGCAGATACAGAAAGGATGTCATCCAAAGTAGCGCGAAGTTCTGCACAAGCAGTTTCTTTGTCGCTTGAAAGATACAAATAACTTATACCTTCAGGATTCGCTCTCCCGGATGATGCTTTGTCTGAAGGTGGCGCACCTGCTTTACAATCAGGAAAACCATTAATCCCGGTTTCTGAGGAGGATGGTTTACTGGATGATACTTTAGGGCGTGTAGCCACTATCAAAAGTTGAGAAAATAGATTATAATGACCATATGGAGATAAATGAAGAACAATACAACAAAATTAAACACGCACTA
>WRGY01000055.1 GCA_009786925.1 Defluviitaleaceae bacterium
CTGCTACACCTACTGCCACCGCCCCCCCCGCCGCACCTCGCCCTACCACACCTCGTCCCGCTCCGCGCCCCGCAAAGGCATCTGCATCTGCCTTTGATGACGCACCTTCCACCTCAAAATCTATAAAAATCACAGCACCCGATGCATCTCATATCTATGATAGCAAAAATTTTGGAAAATACTGATGGATTATTTACACGCCGAACAGCGTGGAGATAACACAGTACTTACGGATACGCGCTTTTTTGACTTGGCTCAAACACTGGACAATGGCCAGGCGTTCCGCTGGTGTGAGAGCGGCAAAAATGAGTTTAGCGGTATAGCACATGGTCGCCGCATGACGATTTCATATGATGAGAGTGGCATCCTCACACTAAAAGACACATCCTTGGAAGAATTTGAAAGGATTTGGAAAAGATACTTTGACCTCACCCGAGACTACGGAAAGTTACGCACATACCTTTCCGAAAGCGCGGGTGAATTTTTATACAATGCGATTGAGCATTCTCCGGGACTGCGCCTTATGCGGCAGGATGTCTGGGAGGTGCTTGTTTCTTTTATTTTGAGCCAAAACAGCAACATACCTCGTATAAAAAAAATGGTCGAGGCAATCTGTATAAATTTTGGCGAAAAACTGCCATGCGGCGGTCACACCTTCCCTACCCCAAAAGCCCTCGCCTCTCTCTCCGAAAATGACCTCGCTGATATAAAAAGCGGCTATCGTGCCGCATACATCCTTGACGCGGCACGAAAAACAGCAAGCGGCGAGTTTTCTCCAACAGAACTGGAAAATCTCCCATCTGATGAAATCTACAAAGCGTTGTTAAATATACATGGTGTCGGCCCAAAAGTTGCCGAATGCGTACTGTTGTACGGATTTGGCCGTGTAGAACGCTATCCCATAGATGTGTGGATAAAACGCACGATGGAAGAACATATACCTGAAGGTTTTAGTGATAAAACATATCAAGGCATAGCACAGCAATATGTATTTCACTATGCTAGGAGGAAATAAATTGTTCCGTTCATTACAAACAAAAATAGCAGTGCCTGTGGTTGGTACTCTTTTTTTACTCGTTGTATTTATCGTAATCTATATCTATCATCAGGCAGATACTTTTGCACGCAGACTCACCGACGACCGCTTGCAGGGTGCGGCACAAACAGCACAAGCATTTTTGGAACTGCTGGAAAGATATAATGAATCAAATTCCCGCGCAGTGGCGGGCAAAGAATATATGATTAGGCTCGTGAATGACTGGAACAACGGGGACAGAGACCATGTGAGGGACGAGCTGGTAGAGAGAATACATCTGGTCAATATAGAGTTTGGCAATGACAGTTTTATGTATATGGAGTTTACCGTCACATGTATGGACGGCTATGTAATTTTGCGTACAGCAGAACCGGAACGCTACGGCGATACGGGTTTTGTTTCTCCCACTATACGCGCCGCGCACCAAGGCAGGAACGAAACAGTCTACGCAATCACCCCTGCTATGCCCATGGGACTCGCTTCTTCTGCACCAATATGGTACGGCACAGAGATTATCGGCTCTGTTTCTGCGATTATGGTACTTAGCAACATGGATTTTGTGGATGAGTTTGGCTCGATTTTTAATGCAGAGATTACTATATTTTCCGGATATACGTCGCTGGCCTCTACCCTGCGTAAAGAAGATGGCGAACGTGCTGTCGGTACCATTGCCGACCAGCGTGTTATCGCCGCTGTGCTGGATAGAGGCACGGCTTTTGATTTGGAGCTGGATTTGTTTGGCGTTTTGCATCATGCGTTTTATTTCCCGCTAATCGGCTGGGACGATGTACCTATTGGCATGTTTTTTATTGGATTTTCTATAGAAGAAGCCTTGGGCGGCACAGCAAACTTTATTTTCAATATTATTATAATCTGTGCCGTGGGTATGCTTTTTGCCGCAGGTTTTATGTTTTTGGGGATTCATTTTAACTCCAAGAAGGTAAAACATCTGGCAGAACTAATGGACAGGGTGGCCGATGGCGGCGATTATACAGAAATATTTGATGCACCCATTTCTAATGACGAAATCGGCAGTCTCACAGAGAGTCTGAGTTCGCTGGCGAAAATAATAGGCAAACTCTCTGATAACAAATCTGTACGCGAAATAAAAGAAGATTTGGCAAAAGCCCATCAGGACGCAGAAAAAGCACAGATGGCAAGCAAGGTAAAATCTGATTTTCTTGGTCGCATGAGCCACGAAATCCGCACACCGATAAGTGCGATTCTTGGCGCGACAGAAATCCAACTACGCACAGCCGAAGACGAAACTCGACGCGCATTTGAGCAAATATACTCATCAGGCAATATGCTGCTCGGTATCATAAACGACATCCTCGACCTTTCTAAGATAGAATCGGGCAAACTAAGCCTGACCAATGCAAAATACGAAGTTGCGAGTATGCTCTCCGACACCGTACAGCTAAACGCCATGAATATAAACAGCAAGCCCATACAGTTTGAAATCTCTGTAAACGAATCCATCCCCGCAGAATTGCAGGGTGACGAACTGCGTATCAAACAAATACTTAACAATGTACTCTCCAATGCCTTCAAATACACAGACAAAGGTAAGGTGACATTGTCAGTGGGCAAAGTGTCATATGATACAGAGCAAATCACATTTGTGTTTACCATAAAAGACACAGGCCATGGCATGACGGCACAGCAGGTAAGTACACTCTTTGATGAGTATACACGTTTTAACCATGGCGCAAACCGCGAAGTAGAGGGTACGGGTCTCGGCATGACCATAGCAAAAATGCTTGTTAACATGATGGATGGCCATATCTCTGTACAAAGCGAGCTAAATGTAGGCACGACATTTACAATAAAAATCCCTCAAACAACCGTCAGTGATAAAACCATCGGCAAAAAAACAGCAGACAACATAAGCAAATTTAACTACACAAGCCGCAAGACAAACCTGCAATCCGAGTGGGAAAATATGAGCTATGGCAAAGTGCTGATTGTGGACGATATTAACGCAAACATATATGTAACAAAGGGTCTGCTTGCACCATATGGCCTGCAAATAGACAGCGCGTCCAGCGGCTCCGAGGCTATCAAAAAAATCGAAGGCGGGGCAGAATACGACATCGTATTCATGGACCATATGATGCCAAAAATGGACGGTATCGAAACGGTACAGCATCTCCGTAACAAATCGAAATATACGAGACCCATAGTAGCATTTACTGCAAACGCGCTGGTGGGGCTGGAAGAAGAATTTTTGCAAAATGGCTTTGACGGCTTTGTTACAAAGCCGATTCAGAGTGCTTATCTGGATTCGATATTAATCAAATTTGTACGTGACAAATACCCGGAAGAAGTACGCAACGCCGCAAACGCTAACGCCCTACCCATGCCAAAGTTCCCTTCTTATAACAAAAACCAGCTATACAAGGACTTTGTAAAAAGCGAAGAAAACACAATCAAAAAAATCATAAAAGCGATTTCTAAAAGTGACTACAAAAAAGCAACACTTTTGGCGCATACGCTAAAGAGCCTCTCGGGGCTAATCGACGAAACAAATCTGGCAAGCTTGGCATACAAAGTAGAGGCCGCATTCCAAAAAAGCACATATCCGTATGAGCTGATGCAAAAACTGGATGACGAGCTTAATGCGGTACTCGACGAAGTACGCGCAAAAATCCGCAAAGAAGAGCCAATCAAAATCGACAAAAAACCCAAAGAGATTTTTATTACAGTAGAAACATTGCTAAACGAGCGCAACGGAGAAGTAATAACAATGCTCCCCATTCTATCGGCAATCCCGGGTACGGAGGAGCTTGTCCACCACATCGAAAACTTTAACTTTGAAGAAGCACTGGAATGTCTTGGGAAGTTGTCATTCTAATGACTTTTCGCGCCGGGGTATTGCGATACCCTTGGCAGTACATATGCTGTGATTTTGCTTGTTTCGTGAGGGGTCTGGGGTTGGTCTGTTTTTGCAGATTCTAATAAGGCACAGACTGTTTCTATGTCGCCGAGTGCTTTTTCTGCTGTGGATTCTATCTTGCCACCTGTCCGCAGTGATGCATAAAAATCCTCCAACTCATGCACATAGCCCTGTTTTGGGGTGTACGCAATCGCGGCAGAGGGGCGGCTTATATCTTTGTAGCTTATATTTACAAAGCCGCAATGGGGCTCTTCCAGATAGATTTCGCCATGCGTCCCAAATATGCGCAGCCCCGTGAGCGGGGCCTGTGTCTCTTCTCCTGCAAGAAAAAAGCTGTAATGACCCGTGATGTTTTCTTTAAAGGTAAGCAGTGCATTTATGCAAGAATATGGCGAAAATCCCAGCCCCGAAGGCCGCCCTTTTGCATAGACACTGCTTGCATCACCAAACAAATAACGCATACGTGCCACATGATGCACGCCTGAGTCCATGAGTACACCACCCGCATATTCGGGGTATTGTCGCCATGCGGTTTGCCCAAAGCCGCCCTTTTTAGACTCTTGGCTGTATTCGACTATATGATTGTCTATAAAAAAAATGGGATTGCCGATTTGGCCACTTGTGAGCAGGTTTTTTATTAGGAGATTTTGCTCTTCGTAGCGCATGTTTTCTGCTACCATCACCTTTACACCATACATATCACGGATTTTGATTAGCTCATACGCCGCCTTTGGGGATGACGCAAAGGGTTTTTCTGCAATGAGATGTTTTTTTGCTCGCATTATTGCGGCGGCTACCTCGTAGTTGCCTGTGATGGGGACAAGCGACTCTACCGCCTCGATGTCGGGACGCTCCAAAAGCGCGTTGTAGTCATTGTAAGCGTCATCATCACAAAGCCCAAGAGACTGCGCTACCCCTTTGGCCTTTTCCAAATCCTTGTCACACACCGCTACGATTTTAAATTTATCCGCAAGACTTGCCAATGCAGGTGCGTGTAGCCGCTCCCATGCCAATCCCAGACCGATGATTCCTAAATTAATTTTATGCATACCACTCTCTCCTTTACGTTTATAATTGGCAAGAGTGGAATATTTTATGCTATACTTTTATAAGGTAGGTGGATGAGATGACAAAAGTACCGCCAAGAATCGCAAACATACTGATGAATGCCCTAAAGGGCGGCGTGGTGCCGCGTGTGGGGCTGGAATATGTTACTGTGGGACGTGCGCCGGAGATTTCGGCAATTTTGCATGATATTGATATGGTAGCGGATGGAGGAGCATCTTTCCGCTTTATCGTAGGCAAGTATGGGAGCGGCAAGAGCTTCCTTTTGCAGACGATTCGCAACTATGCTACGGCAAAAGGCTTTGCGGTCGTAGATGCAGACCTCTCACCGGAGAGGCGTTTTGCAGGTACAAAGGGTCAAGGACTCGCAACATACAAAGAACTTATGCAAAACCTGTCCACAAAATCCAAACCCGACGGCGGTGCGTTGCCGCTGGTGCTAGAGCGTTGGCTCTCGGGCATTTTGTCACAAGTGCAAAATCCTGCGGATGTAGAAGCAAAAATCTACGAGGTCACACATGGCCTTGAAGGTATGGTAAACGGCTTTGAGTTTGCAAAGGCGGTCGCGCTGTATTGGCAGGCTTATCAAGATGACGACGCTACACTAAAGAGTAATGTCCTAAAATGGTTCCGCGGTGAGTATGTCACCCGCCGCGATGCAAAAGCTGACCTTGGTATAAACTTTACTGTGACGGACGAAAACTGGTATGACTTTTTAAAAATAATAGCTTCTTTTTTAGTCGGAGCAGGATATAAAGGTCTACTCGTAGTGGTGGACGAGCTGGTGAATATTTTTAAAATCCCAAATTCGATTACCCGCGCAAACAACTACGAAAAAATCCTCACGATTTACAACGATGTTTTGCAAGGCAAGGCAAAACATCTGGGGTTTTTGATGGGAGGCACTCCACAATGTATAGAGGATAAATACCGAGGCGTGTTTAGCTACGAAGCCCTGCGCTCACGCCTGTCAGAAGGACATTTTGCCACGGATGACCTAAAAGACCTAACCGCACCCATCATCCGCCTGACAATGCTTACACAGGAAGAAATGTATGTACTCATAGAAAAATTACGCAATATCCACGCCGACCTTTTTCAGTACAAACCCATTCTGTCACACGAGGATTTGCTCTACTTCCTCACGGTAGAATACAACCGAGTAGGCGCGAGTACCCACATAACCCCACGAGAAATAATCCGCGATTTTATAGAACTAACAAACATCCTGCACCAAAACCCCGACCAAACCGTAGCTGACATACTCGGCAACAACTCCTTCCAAATGGCAAAGGGCGGCTTGTCCGAAGAAGAAATCCATACGGAGTTTCAGGAGTTTGATGTGTAGAGCCAATGCAAAAACTTTCCGCGCTGTAAATGGCAACGCAATATTCCATCGTCTTTTTCCATGATTACATCAAAATGCTTTTGCTCGACTTCCAAGCTGATATACCTGTTAAACTCATATAAAAAGAATGTCACTATGTATGTATATGTTTCTTCGCCCTTGTCCTTTTTTGTATCCAGGCGCGTTTTTGCGACACGCGCCCTTAGCTTTACAGCGGGGTCGTTATAATCCCTGTATGCCAACAAAAATTTGCCCGCAAACCCCGCTACTCCAATAAGAAACAATGTTGTACCAAGCATAACCTCACCAATACATATTATGCCCCACTCTACGACATCATACCAAAAGCAAATACGGCAACAATCGCTACACATGCCAGCACCATCACGATATTTAATACTACATCAAATGCACTAATCGTCTTTTTTTTGCCAGTATGCGTAGCGAGCGCGTTCGAGGTCGGCTGAGTATATGTTTTCGGCATGTGGGAAGTATACACGGCGGGCGCGGCAGCCCTTTTTCCTGTTCTCATATGATTGCATATGATTTTCTCGGCCTCCGCCACAAAGTCTACGGGCATGTTCACTGCGGGGGTGTCCCTGTTCACTATAAATATCGCCTGGTTGTACCATTTTGTGGAGTCTCCTTTTATAAGTATCACTCTCTCTGTGGTCTGCATGTAGCTTCTCCCTTGCTTACATAATTTTATTCCCACATTAATACTTGCCGCTTTAAGGAGTCTTTATACTTAATTATTAAAAGGTTTTTGCTACAGTCACCAGCCCCTTGGGTATATCAATATGTTGAGGGCAATGCGCGTTACATATTCCGCAAGCAGTGCAGTCATGTGCGCGTTTTCCTTCGGGCAGGGTGTTATACATCATGCGCAGATTCCAGTCTATGCCACCACGTTTAAGGTCGTTGTACAGAGAAAAACATGCGGCAATATCCAGCTCCTGCGGACAATTTGCATGGCAATATCTACATGCCGTACATGGTATGGACGCTACCTTTCCCATCTCAACGAGTACATCCTCGACCATCGCCATTTCGCCCGCGGTCAGCGGCTTTAGGTCTGCGAATGTCTTTAGATTGTCCCGCACATGTTCCATGTTGGACATCCCACTAAGCACACATGTCACACCCTCCAATGTCGCGGCATATTGTATCGCCCATGACGCAATCGAACGCTCAGGCGCATAGTCTTTTAGGATTTTTTCCGCAGATGCAGGCAATTTTGCAAGCGAACCACCCTTTACAGGTTCCATCACGACAATGGGTTTGCTATGCTTTATGGCGAGCTTTTGCCACTCACCCGCTTCGCCACGCAAAATATCGCTGTAGTTTAACTGCAACTGCACAAACTCCGACTCCGGATGACGCTCCAAAACCCGCGCAAGATACGCCGTCGTTCCATGGAACGAAAAGCCTACATGCTTAACCAGCCCACGCCGCTTTTGTTCCATCGCCCACTCAAAAAGAGCCATATCCTCGACTTCTTTTTCCTTTGCATCGTCCAACGAATGTATAAGATAATAATCAAAATATTCCAAGCCCGTGCGCCGCAACTGCTCCGCAAAGAGCTTGTCACAGTCCTTATGATTTTTTACCTCCCACGGCGGCAACTTATCCGCCACCACAAAAGAATCCCTCGCATGACGCTTAACCAGCGTCTTTTTTAACATCGCCTCCGACCCGCCATATATCCACGCGGTATCAAAGTAGTTATACCCACTCTCCATATAAGCGTCCACCATCTTAGTAGTCTCTGCCTCATCAGGAAGCCTCATAGCACCAAATCCGAGTGTGGCTTTATCAGTCATATACATTCTCTCCCTTACGGTCAAAAACCGCGCAAAAGCGCGGTTTTTAAAAATCAAAGTTATTTAATTACTAAACCAACTTTTTAGCTTTTTCAACTACATCATCAACCGTAAATCCAAACGCCTTAAACAGTGACGGCGCAGGTGCAGACGCTCCAAAGCTGTCTATCCCTATTACATCACCATCGAGGCCGGTGTACTTGTGCCATCCGAAGGTAGAAGCGGCTTCTACCGCAAGGCGAGCGCGGACAGATTTTGGCATGATTGCTTCTTTTTCGGCCTCGGGCAGTGCGTCGAATACTTCGAGTGAGGGTACGGAAATCACGCGAGCATGGATTCCTGCCTCTTTAAGGATGGGCTGTGCGTTATAGATTAGCTCCACCTCCGAGCCGCTTGCCATGAGGAGAATGTCAGGCTTGTTGGTAGCCGGATTGACAGAATCCTTTAGGATATACGCGCCTTTGTACGCACCTTTTCCTGTTTCCGGGAGAAGAGGTAAGTTTTGGCGAGTAAGAACAAGAGCCGTGGGGCCATCGGTTTTGTTGAGTGCGTAAGACCATGCGGCGGCTGTTTCTTTTGTATCACATGGGCGGAACACAGTAAAACCGGGGATACTGCGGAGTGATGCAAGCTGCTCGACGGGTTGATGTGTAGGGCCGTCCTCACCTACCCCGATGGAATCATGAGTCATGATATAGACGACGGGCAATTTCATGAGTGCGGAAAGACGCATGGCCGGTTTCATATAATCACTAAACACAAAGAAGCCCGCAACATATGGACGCAGTCCGCCATATGCCGCAAATGCGTTTGCAATCGCCGTCATGGCATGTTCGCGTATACCAAAGTGTAGGTTTGAGCCGCATGGCGTTTTTTTGGAATAGCTTTTGCGGTCTTTCATTATTGTAAGGGTAGAAGGCGCGAGGTCTGCCGAACCACCAAAGAGGTTTGGTACGACTTTTGAGAGTTTGTTGAGTACAACCTCTGATGAAGCGCGGGTTGCAATATTGCCTTCGTATTGCCAGTACTCATCCCAGTTGTCAAGGTCTATCGGGAGTTTTGGATTCTGCCATACTTCCCACTCTTTCCATGCATCGGGGTGAGCTGATTTGTATGCGGAGGCTGTTTTGTTCCAGTCATCCTCCCATGATTGTGCGGTTTTTAGCCATTCGGCCTGTGCGTCTTTTACTTCCGCAGGGACAACAAAGGACTCTGTATGAGGCCATTTTAATGTAGCTTTCGCACCTGCGATACCATCCGCACCGAGGGGCGAGCCATGTACACCCGCCGTACCTTGTTTGGGTGAGCCGAAGCCTATTATTGTCCTGATTTCTATGATAGAAGGCTTGTCAACTGTTTTTGCTTTTTCGATTGCCTTTGTAATAGCGGCAAGGTCGTTGCCATCCTCTACACGATGTACGTCCCATCCATAGGCATCAAAGCGTTTGCCCACGTTTTCTGTGAAGGAAATATCGGTAGAACCTTCTATTGTAATGTCGTTTGAGTCGTAGAGCAAAATCAATTTGCCCAAGCCAAGTGTACCCGCGAGCGAAACAGCCTCGGCGGCAACACCTTCTTGCAAACAACCGTCACCACAAAGCACATATGTGTAGTGGTCAACGAGTTTTGCATCGGGCTTGTTAAACTTGGCCGCGAGATGGCTTTCTGCCCAGGCAAATCCTACGGCATTTGCAATACCTTGGCCGAGCGGGCCTGTGGTAATTTCAATCCCATCGGTATGACCAAACTCGGGATGGCCGGGGGTTTTGGAATCCCACTGACGAAATTGTTTTAAATCATCAAGGGATACCTTGTATCCGAACACATGCAAAAGGCTGTAAAGCAAAGAAGAGCCATGTCCCGCGGATAGTACAAACCTATCGCGGTTAGGCCATTTTGGATTTTTTGGATTATGTTTCATCACACCGCCCCATAGCGCGGTTGCCATGGGTGCGGCTCCGAGCGGAAGCCCGGGATGGCCGCTGTTTGCGGCTTGTACCGCATCTGCACTC
>WRGY01000056.1 GCA_009786925.1 Defluviitaleaceae bacterium
AATCTGAAATGTCGTGCCGCCTGTAAGCATTATCCACGGAAAAGCCCCCTTAATGTTTTTTCCATTATACCATATTTCTTTTGTCGACACACCCTAGGATGTGCTTCCGTCTTCAAAAATCCATCTTTTAAATAGGCGATTCATCATTTCTGTAGCGGATACTCGTCCAATATCTTGTGGGATTATGAGTTCGCTTCGGCCTACTTCTTCGCCTTCCCATGTGTATATTACTTCGCCTGCGATTGTGCCTGCGGTGATGGGTGCGTCTAGGGCTTCGCTGATTACGACTTCGCCATCAAGGGTTACATGTTTACCTTTTGGGGCGAGCATGTTGACCTGCTCTTTTATTACGACCGGGGATGATTCTGTTTCGCCTTTGTAGATTTTGATTTCGCCCATGGCTGTGCCTGTTTCTTCTTTGGCGATGAGCGCGTAGTTTGCATAACCGTAGTCAAACATTTTCATTGCTCCGTCAAAGCGGATTATGGGGTCGGGCGCGGCGAGGACAACGGCGATGAGTTGCATCCCTTCCTTTTCCGCGGTGGCAGAAATGCAATATAGAGCCTGTGAGGTCGAGCCTGTTTTTAGACCGGTTGCACCTGAGTAGCTCCGAATAAGGCGGTTTGTATTGGTTAGACCAAACTCTTCTTCGCCACGAGCGGTTTTGTGTGTGATGGTATCAAGACGTGTTTTTGTGTAATCAAAGACCTCAGGGTATTTTAGAATCAACTCGCGAGACATGAGGGCTATATCGTATGCTGTAGTGAGATGTCCGTCGGCATCCAAGCCACATGCATTTGCGAAGTTGGTGTTTTCCATGCCCAGTGCGCGTGCTTTGTTATTCATCTGTGCGACGAATGCGTCTTCGCTACCAGCGACAAACTCT
The DNA here is from genome assembly GCA_009786925.1 of Defluviitaleaceae bacterium. GTDB lineage: Bacteria > Bacillota > Clostridia > Lachnospirales > WQUN01 > WQVC01. The sequence goes on from WRGY01000056.1 coordinate 887, forward strand.
GCCATGGCTACAGCCGCGTCATTTGCAGAGGCTATGACGATGGATTTTGTCAAATCACGCACGGTTTGCCGCTCTTCTTGCTCCAAAAAAATCTGTGAGCCGCCCATAGAAGCCGCGTGCGCACTTACAGTGACCACATCATCCCATTTTATGCGTTCTTGGTCGATGGCCTCATAGATGAGGAGCATTGTCATTACTTTTGTAACAGATGCGGGTGCGAGTTTTTCGTGTGCATTATTTTCGTGCAAGATTTTTCCTGTCTCTGCCTCCATAAGAATGCTCGCCTTTGCATCAATGGCAACATTTGCAAAGGTGGGTGTAGATAGTGCCGCAACAATAAGTGCGGTGAGAAAAATTTTTTTCATGAAAAAAGTCCTTCCTAAGTTTGCTTTGACCTTAGGTTGGACTTTTTATTAATTTTTATGCATTACACAAGTCTATCTGTCTGTGCGTTTTTTCCAGTCTCTCAAGAATGGCGGCGTTATATCTTCATTGATTAGGCGGAAGTTTGACTCACGTATGGGTTGTAGTTCTTCACGCTCTTCTTGTGCTTCTTGTATATCGGGCGGACGGTCATTTGTGGAAGCAGGTCTCGCGTAGGGGTCTGCCGGTCGGCGTTGTTGTACAGCGGCGAGGACTTCTTCTTCATTAAGACCTGTTGCTACCACGGTTACGCGGACTTCGTCTTTGAGAGTGTCATCAATCGTAGCACCAAACATCACCTCTGCGTCAGGGTCGAGGGCAGAACCCACGAAGTTTGCGGCGGCAGAGAGGTCTTTGAGTCCCATGCTCGCATCGCCTGTAAAGCTTATGATTACAGCCTTCGCGCCACTAATCGATGTTTCAAGCAATGGGCTGTTGATGGCCTCCTTGATTGCGGTTTCGATTTTGTTTTTGCCGGAAGCGCGGCCTATACCCATATGCGCTACACCTTGGTCTTCCATGACGGTACGGACATCGGCAAAGTCAAGGTTTACGAGGCCGTCATCAAGAATCACGCCACTAATCCCCACAACACCTTGATGCAAGACTTCGTCTGCGCGCCTGAATGCGTCTACGAGAGAAACATCATCGCCGACGATGGCAAGCAGACGCTCGTTGGGGATGATTACCAATGTATCCACATGCTTGCGAAGCTCTGTAATCCCTGCGAGAGCATTACGCATACGCGGTCCGCCTTCGAAGGAGAATGGTTTGGTGACTACGCCTACGGTAAGGATGCCCATTTCGCGTGCAATTTCGGCAATTACGGGGGCTGCGCCGGTACCTGTGCCGCCACCCATGCCCGCAGTGATAAAGAGCAGGTCGGTATGCTCAATGGCATTGGCGAGGATTTCGCGAGTTTCGTCTGCTGCTTTGCGTCCTTTTTCAGGCTTACCACCTGCACCGAGGCCACGCGTCAGTTTTTCTCCTAACTGTATGCGAATAGAGGCCTTAGACTTAGCCAACGCCCTATTATCTGTGTTTGCAGAAATAAATTCTATATTAGTGATGCCGCCTTCTACCATACGGTCTACAGCATTTCCGCCGCCGCCGCCGACACCTATTACCTTTATCCTAGCTTTTAGCTCCTGCGTATTATCTATATCTATCAACGTAAGTACCCCCGACCAAAGAAATTTTATCTCATTTAATAATACACAAAATAACTAAAGTTGTCCACACATTATTTTGTACGCAAAGTTTTTACGATAGACAGACCTGCCTCTGCTCCGTCATGTACGGCCTTTGCAATTTGTGCAATCCCACCGATACAGTCGCCCGCCGCCCATATACCGGGGATGGTTGTACGTTTTTGGTCGTCAGTTTTGATTGCATTGGCAATAACTTCTGCCCCGAGTTTGCGCGCAAGTGCTGTGCCACCGGCTGTTCCGAGAGCAACAAAAAGTCCCGAAAGAGGAATTTTTTCTTGATTCTCCAAGATTACACCCTGAAAATTTTCGGTTTTTATCAGTCCTGTAGACATACTGCTATATAGAGTCATTATTTTTTCTTTGCGAATCAAAACAGAATCAGGAAAAGTGACGGTAGGCTCATCACCATTTGTAAGAAGTGTCACGGAAGATACAAGCGGCAACAGGTCATTAACCTCGTGTAAAGCATATGCACCACTGCCAAGCACAGCGACATCCTTTCCGCGATAAAAAAATCCGTCGCAGATGGCGCAATAGCTAACTCCGCGCCCTTCAAACTTTTCTAATGATGACAATTGCCCGGCCAAGCTCTTGCGGCTCGTCCCTGTGGCAAGCAAAATGGCGCGGGCTTCATAAGATTTGGACGCGGTTTCTACAATCAGGTCACTTTTGATGTTTACCACTTCATCGCGTATGGTTTTCGTACCAAACTTACGCGCTTGACGCAGACCTTTTTCAACGAGTGATTTCCCGCTTATTTTTGAAAATCCATAATAATTTTCTACGTGAGCCTTTTCTAACGCGCCAAAATCTTTGTAGATTATTGTCGTATTGAGTCCTGCACGAGCAGTGTAAATTGCCGCTGTTACGCCCGCAGGGCCTCCTCCTACGATGAGTACCGACACGCTAAAACGACATCTGCCCGATAGTACGTGGGTATGCGATGACATCTCGGATATTTTTCATACCCGTGAGATACATGATAAGACGCTCAAAGCCAAGACCAAAGCCCGCATGTTTTACCCCACCATAGCGGCGCAAATCCATGTACCAATCGTAGTCATCGGGGTTTAGTCCAAACTTTTTTATGCTTTCTTCCAAGACATCAAGACGCTCTTCGCGCTGGCTACCGCCGATTAGCTCACCTACACCCGGAACCAACAGGTCGGCGGCGGCTACAGTTTTTCCGTCATCGTTTACACGCATGTAAAACGCCTTTATATCACGCGGATAGTCGGTAAGATAGACAGGGCCGTTATATACTTCTTCGCAGAGATAACGTTCATGCTCAGTTTGCAAATCGGCACCCCACTTTACAGGATATTCAAACTTGCGTCCCGATTTTTGCAAAACTTCAATCGCTTCGGTATAAGAAAGTCGCGTAAAATCAGCCGCCGCAATCGCTTTTAGCCGAGCAAGCAGTCCTTTTTCTATCCATTCGTTAAAAAATTCCATTTCATCCGGGGCATGTTCCAATACATAATTAATCACATATTTTAACATTGCCTCGGCGGTTTCGAGATAGTTATCAAGGTCGGCAAAAGCCATTTCCGGCTCTATCATCCAAAACTCGGCGGCATGTGTCGTAGTGGTCGAAGGCTCGGAACGGAATGTGGGTCCAAAAGTATAGACATCACGCAAAGCCATGATAAACGGCTCCACCGCAAGCTGTCCGCTAACAGTAAGATGTGCCTCTTTGCCAAAAAAATCCTTAGAAAAATCACTTTCTCCCGCAGGCAAAGTCGTAACGCGGAACATCTCTCCCGCACCCTCACAGTCGCTCCCAGTCAGAATCGGCGTATGGATATAAACAAAATTCCTTTTTTGGAAAAACTCATGGATGGCGTGTGCCGCAAGCGAACGCACCCTAAAAACAGCCGCAAAGGTATTTGTACGTGGGCGCAAATGCGCGATAGTACGCAAAAACTCAAACCCATGACGTTTCTTTTGCAAGACATAGTCGGGCGGACACGCGCCTTCGAGCGTTATTTTTTCTGCCTTGATTTCAAAAGGCTGTTTTGCGCCGGGGCTTTCTACGACAGTTCCTTCAACAGATATACACGAGCCTACGCCGAGCTTTACAGCCTCTTCAAAATTTAAGCCACTCGGTTGGAGTTCTCCTTCCAGCACAATCTGTACAGGCCTAAAAAAACTCCCATCATTTAATTCGATAAAACCCAAGTTTTTGTTATTACGTGATGTGCGAACCCAGCCACCCACAACAACTTGACTTCCTATGAATTTGCTTGCATTACTATACAATTCCTTTAGACGTGTATACATTTTTATCTTCCTTGCTCATTTTTTTAAATTTTAAACACGCCCATTATACCCAAACAATAAAGGTGCAGTCAAATGGAAGCGCAAGAGGGGAGTGGACGAAGTGCGTTGGTGGGGGGTGTGAGCGGAAGTTGCGTTCGCTATGCTACTCCTTTGCTACGCTGGTATCACGGAAAAATACTGCCTCCGACGTTACCGTCGTCGGCTAGTATTTTTTTACCGTGATAATGCGCTACGCGGCGCACGCAATCGCTCTCTGCAATCTTCCACTCACACCCCCCACCAACGCACTTCGTCCACTCCCCACAATAGTGCGAAGTCTTTTGACAACGCGGATATACATGATATACTGTATAATATTTATTTCACTGTATGGAGGAGTCGATTTTAATGGAGGCAGTAGTATCAAGATGGGGTAACTCATCTGCCGTAAGGATTCCCAAGCCCTTTTTACAAAAATTAGGTATTGAAGAAAACGACACTGTTAAAATTGGTGTCCGTGGAAATCTAATAACCATTGAAAAGCCAACTAAAGTACGCTCTTTTAGGGACATAGCTTTATCAGAAACAGGCTTGGAGCTAGAAAATTATGTACAAGAAAATCCTTACGACAATTCTATCTACGTTGAATTTGGCAGAGCCGGGAACGAAGAGATATGATAAAACAAGGGAATATTGCATGGTTAGACCTTGATCCGCAATCGGGGCACGAACAAAGAGGACGCAGGCCGGTTGTTGTGGTCAGTAATAGCGAATTTCACCTACTAACAAACAGCAAATTAGCAATGGTATGTCCCATCACAAACACAGTCAAGACCAATTTGCTTCATGTGAAGCTTGACAATCAAACGAAAACAACGGGTTATGTAATGTGCGAGCAAGCCAAAGTCCTTGATATTACTACACGAAATTACGAGTTCAAGGAAAAAATTCCAAAGGCAATTTTAAGTAAGATTTTAGAAAGGGTACAGGCAATAAGCCTTTTAGATACTGAGTAAAAAAATGAGCGTAGCATCTGCTACGCTCATTTTTTTTTATTTATTTTGAGTTTACAGCTTTATTACTTCTACACTACGTGTTGCATCGTTCCAAACTACTTCTGCGTTAAAGAACTCTGCTACAAAGCGTAGGGGTACCATTGTGCGTCCGTTTACCACTTGTGGAGCAACGTCCATACCCATCGCTTGCATCTGTGCTGTGAGTTGGCCATCTATACCGAAGGTAAGTGTTTGGCCATTTGCCGCCAGGCTCACTTGGCGGGTTGCATCATCAAAGCTGATGGTCGCGCCCAGTGCATATGCCATAAAGCGTACAGGAAGAAGTGTGCGTCCGCCTTCGATTACCGGTGCTGCATCCATCACGCCGGGGCCTTGGTTGTTGCCTGCCAGGTCAGTGATAGATGTAGAGCCGATGGCGAATGATACGCGGTTGAGGTCTGCTTGGTAAGAAATCACAAAGTCGCCCACTCTGTCTGTTGTAAAGGTGAAGATACCTGTTGCAGGGTCAAAGCTTCCACCGATAAGTTGTGGGTTTGCTGTCATAGCGACCACTCTGTGATGGTTTGTTACGTCAAACTCTACAGGCACTTGTACTGTAATCGGTATGCGCAGTGCTGTGACTGCTGTTGTACCTGCTTCAATCGAAAGACTTACGGATACACCTGCGGCTGTGGTGTCTACCACTACTTCTACCGCAAAGTTAGCTCCGCCGGCTGCAAGTATACCTGCTACAGCGTCTGCCGGAAGGGTCACTGTCGCATAATCTGTTACGATTACGAGGTCGCCACCTGCTGCTACCACTGCTTGCAGATTAGTAGCTGTAAATGTCGCTGCTGTTTCGCCTGCTGCGAGTTCTGTCACTGTTGCTACGGGTGCCACCGGTTGTGGTGTGATTGCTCCGGGTGCTACCGGACGCACTACCGCAAAACCGCCGCCACCTGCCGGTGGACGAGGGGGTGTTACCACAGGAGCGTCACCGCACTCACATGTGCATGTGCAACCATCGTAGTCACAATCACCGCAACAATCGTTGCAATCATCGGGGCATGTGGCACTAGCTTCTCCACGTACATAGCGAGTAATGGTAAATGAAATAATATCAAATCCAAGAGAACCGCCTAACGAACCCTCGCAACGAAGCGCAAAACTTCCGTCACCCACAAAAGCAGCGAAGTTTGCTGTATCCGGGTCAAGGAAGGCTGATAATGTTGCCTCGCCATCAACAACTGTTACCGTGCCGATTGATGGATTTGGTTGAGTCCCCGCACCAAAGAAAATGGCAGTACGGCCTACATTTGCTACTTCAGCTTCTAAGTGGTAGCGGTTTTCAGCAGGGTTGAGGACGAGAGGTTCGCCCTCATGGTCAACAAGAGGAGTGTCTCCCCATGCGCCTCCGGGACTTGCTCCTGTACGGACTCCACGTCCTACTACATAAAAGCCTGCTTCAGGTACTTCTATATCTTCGACTACGTATATCACGCCATCTCTTTCCCATTCACCGAGTTGCGGGGGTTCGAATCCCTCATCAGGGCCTAGGTTTACAATTACAGCACTTGTAACTGTAAAGTTTGCAGTACCAGTGGTGCGTACCCTTATCCTGTGTCCGTCTCCTGTTTGGCTTACACCATTTACGTCAGGCATTACAGAATCAAAATCAATATATGCTCCTGTAACTGTACCATCTACGTTCGGTGTATTCCATGGGGCATTATCCAATGGAAAGTGCAAACGGAAAGGCTCTGCTGATGTTCCTTCTACGATTAGACGGTACAGGTATCCTTCTTCAAGCCCTAAGTCGAAGAGCTGGATATCAAAACCTGTCCATTCTGCTCCGCGAGCAGAGGCGGCAAGCGCACCATCCACATATGCAAATGTTATCGGGTTGCTGGCATTAGCTGAACGTTGTAGTCCGCCATAATCCTCACCATCGTTTAATGCATCGACGAGTGCTTGAGTAATGTTAAGCTCCCAAATTCCGTCGCCGGGGAGGGGTATAAAAGGTATGGCAGGGAAGCTAAGTGAAATCGGCACTGTTTGGTCAGGTGTGCCGTCAAGCGAAAGTACTATTGTGCCGGAAATTTCACCATCTGTACCATCGTTATCGCCCTCTGTGCCATGTACCACAGCTACAACTGTAAGAGCTGTAGGTGCAGAAGCCTCAACTTCCGAATAACCTTGGGCAACACCTGCAGCTAAATGTGCATTTATCGCTGCAATTACTGCTGCACTACCAGCAAAGAACGGGTCAGCAAAATCATCTGTAGCAATATACGCAGTTACGGATGCCACTGCTGCGTTTAATCTTTGCAATGGTGTCATTGCCGCAGGGTCAAATACAGGGAAGTTAATCTCGGTAGGTGTGCGAGATATATTGGTTGCACTGTCAGAAATGTTGTCAGCAAGAATATAGAGCGTAATTGTGCCATCCACCTCAAAGTCGGCAAATGTCAACTGCGAAGATACCTGTACAGGTACGGGAGACGTTGCGTTAAATGCATTTAATGCGCTTGTAATTGTAGTATTAAACAGAGTCGTAGCTGTTGTTCCAGCAGGAAGATACCCGCTATCTAATAGTGCATCTACAGCATCAAGAATTGCAACCTCTGCCGCCGCCAAAATAGCGGGCGCGTCTGCTGCTTCGACTTGTGAGGAAAGCAATTCGTACAGTTCAAATGCTCCTACCGTAACACCTGTAACAATAAAATCACCGAACAAATTATCTGCCGTAGTAAGGAATGGCAAATTGTTTCCATTGTTATCCCAACCTGGCGAGTTGTTTGTTACGGAGTTGGCTATATTTAATGTAACCGTGCCGTGTGCAGCAGTAACACTTTGGGATGTTCCGGTAGAGGCTTGGAATGAAAACTGACCAGCTTGTGCAGCCCTCACGGTTATAGCCATGGTCGGTACAGTAGCGTTACCGGTACGGTCGTAGTAGGCATCACGTATTTCGTCTAAATCAAAGTTTAGACCTTGGTTATTTCCGGCACGCCCGGAAATATGGATGCCTGCTTGCAATCCTCTTAACGTAACCGTGTTACCTCTTGCAGAAACAAAGTCAGAATCAAGAACATCTTGCCATTGGGCACTTGCAGGGACAAGTGCCAGTGCAGCCTGTGCGGCAACTAAATCTTCGCGAAGTCCATCCATGATGGCACCTGCACCAGTAGTATCGGTTGTTGCACCGTCTCTTGCATCACCAAGCGCATCGGCAAATGCTGTCCATGTTTCACCTGTATATGCTTGCTGAACACGCAAAGATGCCGTGGCTATAGCCGTATTAAGAGCATCACGTTCATCAAAGTATGGGTCTGAATTAACTAAAACAATAAGGTCGTCAATAGTAAAGGTAAAACCTATTGTATCCATCTGGTTATCCCAACTCCAGAGGTTAGAGGTAAATGCAGCGGTTGCGCCAGCCAATGCAATATTCTCCTGCACAAAAGCAGGGGGCAATGAGTTTCCTGCACCATTTAATGTCGCGTGGATTTCACGACCAGCAAACTCAAATTGTCCGGCTGCTTGCCCTGCTCCGGGTGTATTTGGATAAACTCTACCTGCAATATACACTATGTCTCCAGCAGCAATATTACCGGGAAGTAGTGCAAAGTTAATTTGCGTACCAGCTATATTATGACTGGTGAATCCTGCAAAAGTAACAACATGAGAATCTTGAGTTCCAGAAACGGCGACATTACCACCTGCCCCTGCTACGAAAGCAGCAGTAGGAACATCTGCGGCCTCGCGCAAACTCCAGTGGAAGTCTGAATGAGCAAGCAAAGTTGCCCTGTTAGGGATATTGTGCGGAGTAGCAGGAAGTGCGAATGGCATGATTGGAATAAAATCTTCATCTTCACCCAACAACGCTAAAAGGGCCGCACGGATAGCTTCTGCTTCTTCGCCTGCGGCTTCCAATGCTGCTAGTTTTTCTTCCAATTGCGCTCTTAGTTCTTCTCTTGCGTTTTGCAACTCTGCCTGTGCGTCTGCGTCAAAATCATCGCAGTCTTGGTCAGGGAGTGCTGCAAGAGCGTCTTCTAATGCGGCAAGCTCATCTTGGATGTCGTTTGCTGCATTTTGCATCTCTTCCATTGCGTCATTAAGCTCACCAAGTGCATTGTTAAGCTCTTCTACCGCGCAAGGAGCAGACTCTTCTACTACGGGTGGCTCATAGACGTTTTCTTCGCCATTTTCGTAGTTTTCTTCGTAGTCTTCTTCGCTATTTTCATAGCCATTTTCATAATTGTTTTCATAGCCGTTTTCGTAGCTATTTTCGTAACCGTTTTCGTAACCATTTTCGTAGGTTACGTCACCATTTTGGTACTCATCTTGTGCAAAGGCTGCTGTCGGGAGCATAGCAACTACCATAAGTACTGCCAACACCCACGCCAAAGCACGCTTACGCATTGTGCGTAGCTTCATCTAAATTTCCCCTTTCCGATTTGTATGACAAGCATACGAGGTTAAGCAGATAATATAATATGTTACGATTGTGTAACATGGATAATCTATAGAGACTTTGTCTTGTTTTAATATTAGCAAATTGCACCAAAGTGTATAACAAGAAAAACAAGAGTTTATATTAGATATAGAGCTTGTGTTGTCAAGGTAGTTTCATAAAAACATATCAACACAATTTTGTTGGCATTGCAAATCAAATGTGCTAAAATATGTTTGAGGTGAATGTTATGACTAAAAATTCCACAATAAATCTTCGTGTTAATTCCGAAGTCAAGGAACAGGCTGGAATGATACTTGACGCTATGGGTTTATCTTTCAGCGATGCCTTCAATTTAATGCTTCATCAAATTAGAATACAACGCTCTTTACCTTTTGA
>WRGY01000057.1 GCA_009786925.1 Defluviitaleaceae bacterium
CTTGGCAAACATCAACCGACTGTGCTTGTACGCGGAGCGGGTTGCCACAGCTGTAATAATACGGGCTACAAAGGTCGTATAGCCATCCACGAAATTTTGGCAATCGACGCAACCATACGCAGTATGATTTCTACAAAAACACCGACAGAAAAAATATATTCGTATGTAAGAGAACATAGCAAGATGAAATTTTTGCAAGAGAGCTTACAGGATTTGGTTGTACAACATGTAACTACCATTGACGAGCTTTTGCGGCTGTCATACTATGTGGAATAAGGGGGCGCGACCATGACGATAAAGGAAATCATCCTTGCCGCACGTAGCCGCGGTGCAAGCGACATACATCTTACAGCCCTACGCAATCCTGTTTTCCGCATAGACGGCATTTTGCAAGAGACAGAATTTGAACTAAGCGACGAAGAAAAAATAACAGCCATCACATCCATGCTAAACGCCAAACAAAGAGAAGAACTCGAACGCGGCGATGACGTAGACATGTGCTACATGCTGGAGAATGGTCTGCGTCACAGGGTTAATGTGTTTCGCCAACAACGAGCATTGACTGCCGTTATCCGTGTAATCAACGAAAACACCCCCACTTTTGACGAGCTAAAATTGCCCGAAGTATTGCGAAAGCTTGTAGAAGAGCCACGCGGTTTGATTTTAGTAACAGGGCCTACAGGCTCGGGAAAATCCACGACCCTAGCGGCCATGGTAGACCATATAAACCAAACAAAACCATGCCACATCCTCACCATAGAGGACCCCGTAGAGTATGTATACCAACAAAAGAAAGCACTAATCCATCAGCGTGATGTGGGTACCGATGTCAAATCTTTTTCCGATGCACTGCGTAGTGCCATGCGCGAAGACCCCGATGTAATCCTCGTGGGCGAAATGCGCGACTTTGAGACAATCTCTGCCGCCATCACAGCCGCCGAGACAGGACATCTTGTGCTTTCCACTTTACACACCACGGGCGCGGCGATGACAATAGACCGCATAATAGACGTGTTCCCACCACATAATCAGCAACAAATACGTACACAACTCGCTTCTGTATTAAAGGGCGTAATCACACAAACACTTGTACCAAAAGTCGGCGGCGGTCGTGCGGCTGCATTCGAAATAATGCTCGGCACAGACGCAGTACTTAACCTCATCCGCGAAAACAAATGCCATCAGCTCAATTCCACTATACAGACAAGTGCCAAACAGGGCATGGTACTGTTGGACTCCTATCTTTCAGAACTCGTAAAAAGCGGCACGGTTAAAATGAAGGACGCTATGGAAAAGGTAAACAATAAGACCGAGTTTATTGCTGAAGCCAGTCGGATGTGAGTTGCTTAGAGAAGTATGGAAAACGAGGTGGAAAAAGATGTATGCTGTAAATGCAATTTATGATGGTGCTACTTTCAAAACTATGCAACCCATTACTGTAAAGGGGATGCACAAAGTGATAATTACCTTTCTTGAACCGATGCCGGATGGTGTTGAAATGACTGACCACGCAAAAAAACGACCTCGTTCAGAAATAATCGGTTGCTTAAAGGGCAAGGTGTGGATGGCAGATGATTTTAACAGACCCTTAGAAGAGTTAAAGGAATACATGGAATGAAGTACCTACTTGATACTCACGCTATTATTTGGATGACAGAAGGTTATTCAAATCTACTATCCGATATTACTTGGATTTGGTAATCCATTTGAGCTTTACAACTTTAAAATAAATATCCGAAAGGGGAAAAAAATGAGTACAGGAATCAGAAGAGGTAATGGTGGTTTTACACTGGTAGAGCTTGTTATCGTAATCGTAGTAATTGCGATTTTGGTAGCGGCACTCACACCCGCGATTATGGGTGTGGTAAACAGGGCAAACAGGGCTGCGGATGAGGCAGACGCGCGTGTTGTGTTGATGGCATCTAGCATTATAGCAACAAATGAAAACCCACCTGCTACTCCGTCTGCCGCAGATTTGGCAACGGGCTTGAGAGAGGAGTTTGGTAGCACTACAGGTGACACATTTACAGCTGACCATAGTTTGATTGACGGGGTATATGAAGTCCACTTTTCTGGTGGCTTAGCGGTAGGTATTAAGCTGTCCGATGGTCGCGCCCCGAATGACACAACTGTGGGAAGGCTCGTTGCTACTGGTACCGACGTACTGTGGATTACGATTAATGATAGCGTTATTACAGTATCTCCTACTGCTCCAGCTCAATAGCGAATAATCGTTGGAATCTGTCACTGTGTCTATTGCTGCATCTGACATCACATATTTTGCGGTTTATCACGATATTCCCCACGCCCTACTTGCACTTGCAATCTCCCTCATACTACTTGCAATTACAGTGGTGGATATTCGCACTACAGAAATTCCCAACGGCCTCATCCTTGCCCTTGTGCCTTTTGCGGGGGCTTGGGTGTGGTCGGGGGGTTATTTGTTTTCGTCGGTGATTGGATTTTTTGTGGTCAGCGTGCCTATGCTTTTGCTTGCCCTTGTTGTGCAGGGGGCTTTTGGGGGCGGCGATATTAAGCTGATGGCTGTGTGTGGATTTATGCTGGGATGGCAGGATACCCTTTTGGCATTTGCTATTGCTATTGTCTTTGGTGGCAGCTATGCGATTTTTCTTCTCGTTAGCGGCAAAAAAGGGCGCGATGGGCATATTCCTTTTGCACCTGCACTGTGCGCCGGGGTCTTTTTGGCGATGTTCTTTGGGCAAACAGTTTTTGATTTTTATAGGGGTTTATTATATGGCTAAATATCGGTTTACCGCACTTGACGCTAACAACGTAAAGGTGCATGACATCGTGGAGGCAAAAGACGAGAGCGAGTTCCGCAGGATTATGCGCAGTCGCAATATTTTTCCTGTCAAGTTTAAGGCATTGGACGAAAAACGCTACTCCTATCGCTTTCGGTCAAATGAGATTTCGGAGTTTTGTCGTGAGCTTGCAGGGATGTTGGCGAGTGGGATTACCATGGTGCGCTCCATCGAAATTATCAAGGAACGCGATTTGAAGCCAAAAGTCAAAACTATTTACGAAAAAATGCATAAGGATATACAACAAGGCGTGTCGCTGTCAGAGGCGATGGAAAAACACGGAGATGCCTTCCCTTTATTGCTTATCAATATGGTTGCATCGGGTGAAAGCAGTGGAAAACTAGAAAATGTAATGGCCAGGATGGCTCTGCATTACGAAAAGCAACATATCCTCGATGGCAAAATCACCAAGGCCATGCGCTATCCAAAGATTTTAGCTACTGCTACCATTGCAGTTGTGTTGATTATTTTTACTTTGGTTTTGCCGGGCTTTTTTGATATGCTGGACGATTTTGAGTTGCCGCTCATTACGCAGATTGTGATTGCGGTGAGTGAGTTTTTGATTTCATATTGGTATTTGTTGATTATTATTACACTTGTTATTGTTATTTTTGTACGATATATGCTCACTTTGTACAAGGTGAGGCTTGCGTTTGACAAGGCCAAGTTGCGGATGCCGCTGGTGGGCAAGTTGCTAAAGACGATTTATACCGCACGATTTTCGCGCACTCTTTCTTCGCTGTACAGCAGTGGAGTTTCTATGATTAGTTCTTTAGAAATCACAGGGACGATTATCATGAACACTTATATCCAGAGTCAATTTCCCGCACTTGTTAAGGATGTGCGCAATGGGGAGCCGCTTTCGGACTCCATACGCAAGATTGACGGATTTGATACAAAGCTACCGAATACCGTGCTGGTCGGAGAAGAAGCAGGCAAGCTCGACACTATGCTTGTGTCTATCTCTGATTCATTCGAATACGAGGCAGAAGAAGCCACAGAGGCACTCGTGGCATACTCCGAGCCTGTGATGATAGTAGTCATGGGGCTTGTAATCATGGTGGTTTTGCTGTCGGTGATGTTACCGATGGCGGCAATATATGAAGGTTTTGGGGTGTAATTGCGATGAAATCATCCGTTTATATTTCTGCCGAAGAAATCCAAGTCATTGGATTTTCAGGGAAAAAAATAAAAAAATATGCGTCCTTTCCGTTACCGGAAGGTACGATGTATAACGGCACAATCACCGACAGTGCCTTCCTTGCAGAATGCCTCGCATCCATGAAAAAGGATAATCCCGCACTTTTTAAGCGTGGCGTGTCACTCATGGTGGACGGCAGTTCTATTTTAAGCAGAAAGCTAATCACGCCGAGGCTCAACAATCGCCAGTATCTACAGTTGGTGCGTGATGATTTTGTAGACTCCATCCCCGATGTGGACAGTCTGGTATGCGGGTATCGCAAGCTTTCTCCCGAAAATGCAATTCTCGGCTGCGCCGTTAACAAATCGCAGGTGGACAGTTACGTCGCCACATTCAAAGAAGCAGGTATCAAATTGATAGGGATACATGTGGGTGCCGAGCTGATTATTGCTTATGTAAAATCAAAGCCAAATTTGCAAAAATCTACAGTTGTAATAAATGTACTTGACGGCCCGACAATGCTCTCCATGCTCTTTGTAAAGGGTAGCTTTATTTTTATGTCGCGTGCGAGGCTATATGGCGATGACAAGGAACAAAATAACGAAATAATATTGGAAAATCTAAATGGATTGATTCAGTTTACACAATCACAAAATCTTGACGAAATCCGAGAGAGTCTATATCTCGGCATCAGCCAAGCCGACGTGGATTTGCTGTTGGAGCGCAGTACTCATCCGGAAATTTCATTGCATTCTCTGGGTGTATATCGCGGTGAAAAAGAAAGAGAAATCCCACCACAGGCACATTTTGCATGTTTGGATATGCTCTTTGGCAAAAGCGGAATAGAGCTGCTTGCATCACGCCACGAGCTGGACAAATATATCAAGCGCAAACGGCCAAAAAAGCTATGGATTCCGCTTCTCATACTATATATTATTCTGTTGGCCTTACCCGCGGGATGGTTATTGCATGAAATAAACATTGTTGAGAATGATATACAAGAAGTAGAGACCTTTATTAACGCACCCCAAACCATGCAAAAGATGGAAGAACTCAATGACCTCATCTACAGGACGGCAGAGTATAACAATGTATTAAATCAGGCAAATGCTTTGGCCGATTGGGAAGGGCTAATGCCCCCTGCATCCAGCCATATAGCAGAGTTTATAATATTCGGGCATGGCGTAGACGTGACGGTGCGCAGTTTTGATTTTAATGAACGCACAGGCATTGTGAGGATAAGTGCAATCACCCCCGATGCAAGGACATCCGTGCATTATGTAGACGCGCTATACGCAAGCGGTCTGGTACAGGATGTATTCTATCAGGGATATGGGAGCGGTGCGGACGGTATGGTGACATTTACCATAGACATAGTGCTGTATGTAGGGGGAGAAGAAGATGGCGACTGATAAAAAAGGATTTTCTAAGAGAGAAAAATTTTTACTGCTCCTTGTTTGTGTCGTGGGCATCACCGCTGTCATGGTGATGTATATTATCATTCCATTTTACAATCGCCTTGAGGACAGTCGCGAGGTCTACAATGCCGCCACTATAGAACGTATGCAAATCGAGATGGTGATGGGGACAGAAGAATTTTTGCGCGATGGATACGAAACCGCCGCTTTGGCATATTATGAACTACGTGATGTGTTTCTTAACGAGGCGCATCTAAGTGGGATTGGGCTTCTTCTCACACGCCTCACCGAGGAGCATAACATGCATCCCATAGAGCAACGGCTTTCAAATCCCGTGTCTGCACCCGACAGGGATATGCTCATGGTAGTGACCGCAACGATGACCTTGCGCGGCACATATGAGAATCTAAAGAGCTTACTTGATACCGTAGAAGCAACCGAATATCTGCGCGTCAGCAATGTATCATTCAGCTTTGGCGCAGACGGCGAGATGAGTACTGTAAGAATCAGCTTTGAGGTCACAATGATACGTGATGTGTAGAGGGGCTGTTTGCCATGAAACGTAACAAAGGGCATTTGGGCATTACCTTGATGGAAACCATTGTGGTAGTCGCCGTTATCGTCATCCTTTCCGCTGTCAGCGTATGGGGCGTTTTTTCGTTTATCGAAGCGGGACGACAAACAAATCGCATGAATATAGCACGCACCCTCTATCTTGCCGCACAAAACCAACTGACACAACTGCGAGTCACGGGTGGTCTGGATGATTTTGTGGAAAGAGCAAATCCCGATGGCGAAGAAAGACGAGTGATAGAGCAATTTAACAACCCCGTAGTCGGATGGAATGACCCCGAAGAAATAAGAGACTATGTGCATTTTATAAGCAGGGCGGCAGGCACACCCGCCTATGAGGACTGCCCTGTGATGGAGCTGCTCGGCTCTGTCCTTGTTTATAACGAAATCACAAACGATGCTGTACTGATTGAGTTTAATATCAGGACCGGTGTCGTTTTGTCTGCTTTTTACGGTGATAGATTTGTCAGTGGTCATTTTGTATACAACGACGATTCTCCGAACGGAGCTTTTGCCGGAATTGGTACAGCGGTGCGTGGCGCAGGATACGAGAGTATCGCCCGTGGGCGCAATCGCAGGCAGGGTTTTTATGGGGTGTCGGTTACAGGGCAAGTAGCAGAAGGCATTAATCCGCTTTCCGTTACCATAATCGACAATCATACAGGCTTTGCCCCGCTGGAAGGCACGGTCAACAAGCTTTTTGCCAGAGCAATAATACCGCCGCAGTACAGCCTCGACATGTTTACGCTTACATTGGAACAAAACGGAGCGGCGATTGGGTCTGTGTCGTTTGATTTGTCATCCTACGACTGGGAGTCCGACAAGCTGTATACGGAATATGTAACAGCAGACGGCGAAAGCCTTATCGTATGGATACTTGACCTCGTAGAGGGCGACACAACGGAGATAAATTATATAAGTGAACATAGCATCTCCACTCTGGGAATCGCTCCCGATGCATTTATCAGAGCAATGATTGATAATGACACGAGGGGAAGCCATGCGGTATCCTTTGCGGCGCATCCGTATTTTGGCGTAGGCTCGGCAAACAATCAATTTGTCATCAGCTCCGCAAGACATTTGTTTAATATCAGATTTGCACAGAGCGGTGAGTTTGTACAGTGGGATAATATTTATTTGAATCTGGCGGGCAGTGTGGTGACTAACTTCGAGCCTATACCGGATTTTTTTGGTGATTTTTGTGGCAATGGTTTTAACATTTCATCACTTAGTATTGATAATTTTATCAGAAATGAAGATGACATCGGACTCTTTGCCCGCACATCCTTTGATAGTAATGTACGTAACCTTACCCTTGTTGACCCGCGTATCATCTGCAGCTACCGCAACAATGCAGGTGCGGTAGCAGGGGTACTGCAAGGAAATATTAGCAATGTACATGTATTCGGCAATGAAATGATTTCTGCCGCATCAAATGTAGGCGGCATCGTGGGCACGGTGTCGGGTGGCGAACTTAGGGACTCTGCGTTTGTGTCTACGCGCCGTGTTGCTCTTGTCAGCGGAAACAGTGCCGGTGGCATAGTAGGTTTTTATGAGGGAGGCAGTATCAGTCGCTTGCTCCTGCTTGCAAAAGCACCCATCGACACAGAAGACATCATAGCCCCCATAGTAGGCTCGTATAACGAAAGACCCAACGACGACAATTTAATTTATCTCTACGGTATCGGGATAAGGCCGACGATGGCAGAGTATAATACCCTGCCCGCAAATCTTGGCAGCCCTCGTGATACCCTTGCCATCAGAGACCTTCATCTCAGCTTGCCTTGGCCTACTCCCCCTGATATGGCTGACGAAGATGCTATCAGCCTCGAAAATACACGCTATCCCTATCCGATTTTTGGCCCACGTAACTTCTCCGGCGATTGGGGGTGGCCTATCACCGTGGGCGGCAGTTTGCAGATTTTTTACTTCGAAAGATATGACAATCATACAACGGGCTTTTTCTCCTTCGAAGGTAGAGTGGATACACTGGTGAATGACCGCCGCATCCTGCGGGCAGGTTATGTAGCGATTGTAGAAACCCAAGCCCCCCTCACGGACAGCTTTAGAAGGAGCCGCTTGCAGTTACTTGTCGGTAATGAATTAGAGCCGATTGATATTAATTTAATCAACATCGTCGGTACGGATTTTGAAAATTATTTTGGCAATAACGACACATATTTTTATATATTCCGATTGCCACCCGATGAGTTCCCCGATGTTGCGACATCGCCATTGCGGATTAGATACGGTGCGGCAGATATACCCGAAGCAAGGCGTGACGAAGCAATGCGTGAGCATGTGGATGACGAGGAATTTTATCTGCATCCTTATTTTGCACATGCTATATATGACTCGGGTAACGCGCTGGATACATTTATGGTGCGCACGCCTTGGCAGATGGGCAATATCAGCTATATGCCACAAGATAACAATCTCACATATGTACAAACGCGGAATATAAACTTCTTTTTAGATGGCTATGGCCCTGTAAACTGCCCCGAAACATGGCTCAATCTCGACATCAGGACGGCAGTCGTCACCACGCCCTTCCGAGGGACATACGAAGGAAACTACCATTCGCTTACCCTCAACCGAGCCGCACTCTTTAACCAAACTGAACCAAACAGTAGGGTGCGCAATTTTTCGCTCACAAACACAATCATAAACAGACCCGATGACACAGGTAGCGCGGGAGCCATCGCTAACACGGCAAATGGATTCGTATACAACATAGATGTACAAAATCCGTTTGTTTTGGTCGGAGGCAGTGCAGGTGGTGCCATTGGCACACTTGGCGGAGAGGCATTTAGAATAAATGTACGATACAATTCTAACCAAGAGATATACGGCTCCCTACATGCAGGGGGCATTGTAGGAGACATACAAGGTGGGCATCTCCGTGATTCTGTGTTTATGTCTACACGACCACAGTCGCATGTCATGGGAAGCGGCACGCTCGGTGGGTTGGTAGGGGTCAATAACGGTAGCATGACACGCCTTGCCTTGCTTGCACTTGCACCGGAGACAGGTGAGCATTTATTCCCCATCGAAGGCGGCGGAGCAGGTGGAACAGATGTATTCTTTTTACAAGGCACGCCCATTCGCCCTTCTTCCGCAGAGGTGGGCGGAGCGTACAATATAGGTGACTTCCATTCGGGTACGGCATTGTCTACATTTAGGACTGCGATGGGTACCACCCCGGGATTTAGGGAAGCAAATGCCCTTACGGCACAGTGGAAAGTCTTGCATTTGGAAGAGGAAGAATACGCAATTAGGTTGGATAATGAGATATTCCCCTATCCGTTTTTTATACCGACTGACACCGATGTGGATGAGTGGCCTTGGCCTATTGTTTTGTCGTTTAGTTATTTCCACGGCAATGTATTTTATTTTGAGAGATATGCAAACAGATACGGGCTATTCCCGTTGCGCCCTGCCATGCCTGCGGGGATGGGGATGCTTAATAATACATCTGTCCTAGAAGCCGGCTACATGGTTGTGGTGAGTGATGAAGAGTATGAGGAGATAAGTGCGTTTGATGTCCCTGTGCTAAGGGTGGAGGTCGGTCATGAACTGTGGCATGATATTTCGCTTGATCATTTTGTGCCAAACTCTCCGGCAGTGGGCTGGCGTTCCCACAGGCTTTGCAATGATGAACTTGCTGATTTGCTAACCCAGAGGCATGGTGTCAACAATTATCGCCCACTGCGTATAGTGATGGGTGCAGATGAAGATAACGAATACTCATTTATTCATCCCCTGTTTGCCCAAGCTGTGTTTAGCATGGACAGCGGATTAGGCAGTACTGTAAATCCGTTTACCGTGCGCACACCTTGGCAAATGCAAAATATAAACCAAATGCCCAACAATGCCTCGAACTTGTATTTTAGACAGGGTCGTAACATGGATATAGCCGCCGACGGAGCGGGTAATACCGGTAATGGCGCAGGAGCGGACATCACCGGTACAAGTGTAGTAACAGTTAATTTTGCAGGGGCATATAATGGCGATTTCTTTACGATAAGCAGTACACCTCGAGCGTTGTTTGGCACTAACTCGGGCGTAGTCCAAGGGATTATTATGCGGGACTCCAATATATCGGGCGGTGTAAATGTCGGCAGCATCGCCAATATAAATAACGGTGTCATACGCAGAATCGGCGTAGAAAATACTACAATCGGCGGTACAAACAATGTCGGTGGCATAGTGGGTAATAATACAAACATCGTTGAAGATGTATATTTTCTGTCTACCGCGTCACATGATGAACAGCCCGTATACGGCACCGCGACAGGTGCGTCTCGTGCCATAGGCGGTATAGTGGGCAATAACACAGGTACCGTAACACGCGCAATATATCTGGCACCCGCACCTTCCGTAAGAGAAGATACAAACGTGAATCTGTACCCCATCATAGGCCGAGGAGACGAGGCCGTACCCGATACGACGTTTTTCCTTATGGGGCATGTGTACACGCCTGATGCAGAGCACCGATATATAGAAGACGTTGCGCCCGATGATACTATAGATATTCCATATAACTTCCGCTCTCCGGGAGAGACCCTCACTATACACAACGGCGGCATCGGAATGCGTGCGGGGCAACTGCATTTTGGAAACATTAATTCTGACTTTGATAATATTTTACTGGGAACATGGACGATGGAAGACCCATATCCTTATCCCGTACTGATTGGGATGAGGGGCATTCCCCGAGCAT
>WRGY01000058.1 GCA_009786925.1 Defluviitaleaceae bacterium
AATCTGAAATGTCGTGCCGCCTGTAAGCATTATCCACGGAAAAGCCCCCTTAATGTTTTTTCCATTATACCATATTTCTTTTGTCGACACACCCTAGAGCGAAAAGTTCACGGAAGTTTAACCATTGGGGATAACAAATACATCAGTGCGTGGGATTTCGATTATTTTGTAAGACAAGCAGCAAGACATGGCGACAGAAGCATCCTTAGAAGTGAGCGAGGTTTTGACACTTTTTTCCCTTACGGCATAGAAATAAACTCTGCCTATGACGCATGGGTCGCCTTTATGAATGAGGTGCGTGTATTGTCCGACAACTTGCGCTTTGATACAATTATGGTTTTTGCATTTTCAATGCTCGATGATAATACCACCGTTTTTTATGCCCCTGCCAAGTATTTAGATGATATAGAAGGCATTCAAATATCAGTAGGATGGAATTAAATACAAGTAGCACTATGGCTCTAAAAAACAATAGTGTCTTTTGCCGCGCTTTTCGTGTGTAAATTCTGTTGTTTCAAATCCAACTTTACGATAAAACACAACAGCATCATCGTCGGTTTCAGCTTCAAGCAACATTACATATTTGTCTTGTAAAGCAGTAGTCATGTTACCACCTACCCCACGACTTCGTGCGTGTTCATCTACAGAAATTAAATGTATTTCAACCTTAGTTTTATGTACTTCATAACTACAAATGCCCAACACTACGTCATTTTCAATCCAAGCGTAAAAATTGAGGTTTTGAGCGTTTTGATACTGCTCAATAATTTTAGTAACGCCCTCTACTGAAGCATCAAATGCTGCGTATGAAATAATTCTACGAACAATTTCCGTATCTATTTTCTGTTTTATATCTGTAAACATTTTCGCCTCCACGCAAATCCAAAAGCCTATAAACATAGTAATTGTACTTGCAACTTCGTTATACCCCATTTCCCCGACCGGTTATTTTGGCTTATATAAAGCTTGGAGCATATCACGCTTTAAATTTGACACATAGTAACTATAGCCCAGAATCTATGCGGGTTTGAGCGGTTTTGACCAAAACATCTACGGCTGCCTTTATAGACACAGGAAATGTGTTGGAAAGGAATGCAAGAGAAAGTTGTGTTAGCCTTGATTGGCGGGCTTTCTCGCATTATAATGAGACGAGGAAATGAGGTGAGCCATGAAGCCATGAAAAAAATTTATGAACGCATAGACATAAACAAAACGGCAATCGACCGCATACGTCCGTTTGAGGGTGAGTATTTGCGAATGCTCCGTGAGTATTATCGCATTGGGCTGACATGGACATCAAACGCAATAGAGGGCAACTCTCTTACGGAAATGGAAACAAAGATATTGCTGGAGGACGGTCTTACAGTTGGTGGGAAGCCGCTTCGTGACACATTTGAAGCACTGGGGCATTCCGCCGCGTTTGATTATATGTTCAGCCTTTTGGAGTGTAGGCAAATTGTGACGGAAGATGTGATAACCTTCCACAACTTGTTTTTCAAAAATATTGATGAATCCAGCGCAGGTGTGTGGCGTAAAATAAACATTATTGTGACCGGTTCCGATTATGAATTTCCTGCCCATGATAAACTTGAGGGGCTTATGGAAGGACTTGAGCATTGGATTAAAACCGAGCGCGACAGTATGCATCCGGTTGTTTTTGCGGCAATTCTCCATCTTAAATTTGTTACAATCCACCCATATATCGATGGCAACGGTCGCGTTGCGCGTTTGCTTATGAATACCGCTCTTATCCAAGACGGTTATATGCTCGCGCTCATTCCTCCGATTTTGCGGCAGGAATATATGAGCGCGATTCGTAATTATCAATTGAACGGTGCAGAAGAGCCTTTCTGCGAACTTATTGCTGAAAGAGTGCTTGAATCTGAAAAAGAAATTATGCGGTTGTTAAAGATTTGATTGCGTTCTCACACTGACGCAATAAACTTTTGTCGTAGAGGCTCCAGTTCCTCCTTCATGGGTGCAAAGCATTCATGGATGAGGATTTTTTGTGGGCATTTTGGGCTGCATATGCCGCATTGGTTGCAGTGGTCGTCGCCTTTTTTGTCTCGCACGAGTTTTCCGTATCCAATCCCCGCACGGAACTCATTGGGGAAGAGTTTGTATTGGTTGTATACCTCAAACAGTCTTGGTATATCTACGCCCTTTGGGCAGGGCATACAGTATCCGCAGTAGGTGCAAGGGATTGTTTTTATTGCAAGCATAATATCTCTTGCCCGCGCCAGCATATCAGCCTCGGCGGGGGTGAGGTTTTGCGGTGACTCTGCAAAAGTGCGTATGTTTTGCTCTACTTGGGTGATGTCCGACATGCCTGAGAGTGCTACGGTGATGTTCTTTTTATCCATGCACCAGCGCAAAGCCCATGCCGAAGCTGTGGTTTTTCCGCCATCAAATTTTTGCATTTCTGCTACTGCGTCCTCGGGTGGTGTCGCCAAAAATTTGCCGCGTATGGGGCCCATCACCATGCATGGTACATCATGCTCTACCATGATGTCGTAGTATTTTTGTGTGCCGAGCATTATGTTGTCTACATAGTTGTACTGTATCATGGCAAAATCCCATTTGTAATTATCAAAAAGCCGCTTAAATGTCTCGTAGTTGCCATGGTAAGAAAATCCTAAAAATTTTATGCGACCTGCCTTTTTTTGTTCCAGCAGATATGTGTAAATCCCATGCCTGTCTACCAAATCGTATCTATCCTCACCAAGGCCATGTATCATGTAAAAATCGAAATAATCCATGCGGCTGTCTGTGAGTTGTTTTTCGAAGATTTCGACCATTTTTGCCTTATCGGTCACTGCCCAAGTGGGCAGTTTGTTAGCAAAATAATAGCTTTCACGCGGGTATTTTGCCAAAACTTCGCCCAAAAACTCTTGCGACTCGCCGCCGTGATATGGCTGTGCCGTATCAAAATAATTGACCCCTGCCTTGTATGCCATGTCTACCATTTTTTCGGCATGTACGCGGTCTATTTTTCCGTTTTCCAGAGTAGGGAGACGCATTGCGCCAAAACCAAGCTGTGATAATTCTACACCAAGCCTTTTGTCAAAAAATTTTTTTACCTTCACAGTATCACCCCATCAAAAGATTTGCTGATTTAAAGCTTAACACACTTGACTCACGCGTCGCAAGATATTACAATACAGTAACTAATATTTGAGGGAGGCAAATCCGATGAAAACGTTAAATGTTCTTTTGGACACGGTGGATAAGGTCAAAGGCTTTGTAAACACAGTCGCGCCGCTCGAAGGCGATATTGATTTGGGCTCTGACCGCTACGTAGTGGACGCTAAATCTATCATGGGTATTTTTAGCCTGGACCTTGCTAATCCACTAAAGCTTACCATCCACGACCCTGCAACGGCAGAAAGACTTGAGCCTCTGCTAAAGGCTTATGTCGTCTAAGCACTTTTTATTTTAATGAGTTAAGGAATGGGTTATCCCATTCCTTTTTCATAAGGTGGCATTACTATGGTACACGAGTTTGAATCCGCCGAAATCAAAGAAATAATCCTTAACTCCTCGCCCTTTATCATGAACATATGGGACGATACCCCAAAGCACATAGACACAAACCGGCGGTCGCTGGAGATTTTTGGGTTGTCCAGCAAAAGAGAATTTATTGAGCGTTTCTATGAGTTGTCACCGGAGTACCAGCCATGCGGCACCCTCTCGCGTCAAAAATCGCTAAACTATGTAAAAGAAGCTTTTGAAACGGGGCGTGTCCAGTTTGAGTGGATGCACCAAACTTTGACAGGAGAACCTTTGCCTATAGAGGTCACTATGGTGCGCTTTACAAGCAAGGGGAAAAACATGCTCGTTGCGTACGGGGTAGATTTGCGTCCCGTAAAAGCCGCGTTGGAAAAAGAATATGAAGCCCATAAAACAATACAGACGGTATTTGATTCTTCTCCTGTTGTAATTAATATCTGGGATGATAAGGGCAATTTGATGTCTACCAGCGAACACGCGCTGGAGCTTCATAATGTTTCCAGCAAAGAAGAATACATAAAAAATTTTAGCAGGCTTTCTCCGGAGAGGCAGCCTGACGGTACCCTCTCTGCCGAGTCGATTCCTGCATTGATGAATAAGGCTTATGAAGAGGGCTATGCAAGGTTTGAGTGGTTGCACTGTACCTTGGACGGCAAGCCGATTCCGACGGAGGTCACATTGGTGCGTTTTGTCAGACATGGCAAAATCATGATTGTGGCATATATCACGGATTTGACACAAATAAAGGCTGCGATGAAGAGAGAGCAGGATGCATTGGCAGAAAGCAATGCGGCAAAGAGCAGGTTTTTGGCCAGGATGAGCCACGAAATCCGCACGCCTATTTCCGCAGTCATGGGGATTTCAGAAATATATTTGCAAAAGACCGACCTGCCTCCTGATATAGAAGAGGCATTTGCAAAAATCAATAACTCATCCATTACACTATTACAGCTCGTAAACGACATACTCGACCTGTCTAAAATCGAAGCATCAAAAATGACACTATTGCCGAAAAAATATTGCATAGCCAGCATGATAAATGATGTAATGCATTTGCACGCCGCACATATCGGCAACAAAAAAATCAAATTCAAAATGAAAGTGGACGAAAACCTGCCTGTATTTTTAATCGGAGATGTCTTGCGGATTAAACAAATCATGACAAATCTGCTTTCGAATGCATTCAAATATACAGAAAAAGGCTTTGTGGAGCTTTCACTGCGTTACGAAAATTATGCATTGCTTTTGTCCATATGTGATACTGGTATCGGCATGACCCCTGCACAGGTGGATACGCTGAGGAAAAGCGAATACACGCGTTTTCATGAGGGTGAGACCCCGCATATAAGCGGAACCGGGCTGGGTATGCCCATTGTATTTAATCTTGTACAAATGATGTATGCAAAAATCAATATTGAGAGCGAATCGGGCAAGGGTACCACTGTTTCAATAACAATCCCACAAGAGCCTGCTGATGACCAAGTCATCGGCAAAAAAACAGCTCTACAACTGCAAAGGTTTAAAATAAATACAAAAAAATCCGAGTTTGTATACGAGTCCATGACATATGGGAGAGTCCTTGTGGTGGATGATATAGGTGCAAATATATATGTGGCACGCGGCCTGCTTGCGTTTTATGACCTGCATATAGATTCTTGTGAAAGCGGATACGAAGCCATAGAAAAAATAAGGCAAGGCAATGTCTACGATATAGTTTTTATGGACCAGATGATGCCGGGCATGGACGGCACACAGACAATGAACGCTATGCGAGAGATGGGCTACACAGCACCAATCATCGCACTCACAGCAAACGCATTAATCGGACAGTCGGAGGATTTTATAAACAGGGGGTTTGACGGTTTTATTTCAAAGCCCATACAGACAAAGCATTTGCATTCTGTTTTGGTAAAACATGTGCGTGACAAACATATACAGGGTATAGAAAATTTTCAGAGAGACCATAAGCTCATCAAAACACTAAGTGAAGATTTTGTAAGAAATCATAGTCAGACCTTTTCAAAAATTAAAAAAGCAGTGGAAGCGGGAGACCTTAAAACAGCACATTTTTTGTCACATACGGTCAAGGGCGTGGCAGGGCTAATCTACGAGGACACTATGGTAAAAGCCGCACAGGACATAGAAAACATCCTCGCGGACGACATGGCTCCAACATCCGCACAAATGGATTTGCTGGAGGCGGAGTTTTCAAAGCTAATCAAAACACCTCATACCAACGACAATGTGGTAATGCTGGATAAGCTAATCATTCTGCTGGAAACAAGAGACAGCAAGGCGCAGGATTTAGCAGAAGGGCTTAGGTCGATTCCGGAAGCGGCAATCCTATGTAAACAAATCGAAAATTTTGACTTTGGCGCGGCATTAGTTTCTGCAAACATATTAAAGGAGATATTATATGGAGCCTAAAAGAAACAGCATATTGATAGTAGATGACGAGGTTATGAATCTCAAAGCATTAGTACAAATGCTTAGTCAGGACTATGATGTATTTGCAGAAAAATCCGGGCATGATTGTTTGGAAATTGTAAAAAAAATAAAGCCTGACATTATACTCTTAGACATTAAGATGCCGGATACTGATGGTTTTCAGGTCATTAAAAGTCTAAAGGCCGACAAGGATACTTCGGATATACCTGTTATTTTTATTACGGGTTTATCGGGTCATATGAGTGAGGTACAGGGTTTTGCCCTCGGTGCTGTGGATTATATACACAAGCCGTTTATCGAACCAATTGTAAAAATGCGGGTAAAGAGCCAAATGGAAATCCTAAACCTTTTGCGCAAAGTACAAAGCATGAGCGTGACCGACGACCTGACAGGCATAGGCAACCGCCGATTTTTTAATTCTCAACTTAATCAGGAATGGGAACGTGCAAAGCGGCAACAACAGCCTCTTGGCTTTATACTGATGGATGTAGACGATTTTAAAAAATTTAATGAGTTGTATGGTCATCTAAACGGTGATATAGCCTTGATGGGTGTCGCAGATGTAATCCGAGCTGTAATAACACGCGCAGGTGATACGGCCGCTCGCTGGGGCGGAGAAGAATTTGCCGTGATTTTGCCGGATACAGATTTGAGCGGTGCATTAAAAATTGCCGAAAGTATACGGATGTCTGTAGAAAAATATAACCTTGTGCTGGATAACGGCAATGCAAAAGTCACAGTGAGTATAGGTGTGCATAGTATGATACCCGTCCATGGCGGGGATTATAATATCATCAACTATGTAGCCGATGCCGACAAGGCATTGTATCGCGCAAAGGATAGCGGCAAAAACAAAATATGTACAGTAGGGGAGTTTTGATATGAACTGGGATTTAAACGACATCTATAAGGGCTTTGATTCAAAAGAATTTAGGGACGACTTTTTAGAAATCCCAAAGCTCGTAGAAAAAATGAACACAAAAAATGTAGATTCATTTTCGAGTGTGGCAGTGATTATCCGACTGCTGGAGGATTATTCTGCAAAAATAGACAGGCTTAGTTCGTATTCGCATTTTGTATACGCAACGGATACAGCAAACGCTGACGCTTCCAGATTTATCTATCTGCTCGAAACAATACATGCAGAAACAAGCCGAGTAAAGGTGCGCCTCGCATCATATTTGGCGGGTGCAGGGGATATAGCCGCACTTTCAAAAGAGCATGGCATAGACGAGTATGCATACCAACTGCAACATATGGCGGAAGAATACAACCATATGATGACAGAGGACGAAGAAGCTGTAGTGGCACAGATGGCTACTACAGGCTCGGGCGCGTGGGGTATGTTGCATGACAAACTGCTTTCTACACTAAGCTGTGACTATGACGGACGCACAATCGGGATTAGCGAATGCAGAAATCTTGCATATGATGCAAGCCCCGCCGTCCGCAAAGCCGCATATGAGGCGGAGCTTGCCGCATATCCAAAGATAGCTGAGTCCTGCGCCGCCGCCATGAACGGCATAAAAGGCGAGGTCAATTTTATATGCGAAAAGCAAAAATACGACCACCCGCTGGATAGGACACTCTTCGACAGCAATATGACACAAAAAACGCTGGATGCCATGTTTTCTGCCATTGATTCTGACCTGCAATGCCTTCGAGATTATATGAAACTAAAGGCGAAAAAACTCGGGCATAAAAACGGACTTCCCTTCTATGATATGTTCGCGCCTATGGGGGACTCCGGTAGCAAGACATATTCATACGACGAGGCAAAGGATTTTGTCTGCGAAAACTTTGGCAAGTTTTCTGCAAATATGGAAAAAGTGGCACGCACCGCCTTCGAAAAGGATTGGGTGGATGTGGAGCCGCGTGAGGGCAAGGTCGGGGGCGCGTTTTGTGGTGACATATATGCGATTAAGCAATTTCGTGTATTGCTAAACTTTGGAGGCAGTCTCTCGGACATCATCACACTGGCACATGAGCTTGGGCATGGATACCATAGTATGCAGGTTATGCAAGAGGGTATTTTGAATACACATTATCCCATGCCCATGGCAGAGACAGCCTCTACATTTTGCGAAATGATAGTAACAAACGCCGCATTAAAAACCCTGCCCGACAATGCAAAGTTGCAAATGCTGGAAAACTCACTGCAAGACTCAACACAGGTGATACTCGACATATATTCAAGGTTTTTATTCGAAAAAAGCGTCTTTTATGCACGCAAAGACCATCCCCTTTCTGTGGACGAGCTTAATGCACAAATGCTCGCCGCACAAAAAAAGGCCTACGGCGACGGCCTCGACCCAAAAAATTTGCATCCATATATGTGGGTAATCAAAACCCATTATTACAGCGGGAGTTTTTCGTTTTACAATTTTCCATATGCGTTTGGGCATCTGTTGGCACTTGGTTTATACAAAATTTACGAAAAAGACCCTACAGCCTTTGCAGAAAAATACGACACCTTTCTGCGTGCTTCCGGAAAAATGCCAATCAACGAAAGCTGTAAAATACTCGGCATAGACACAGAGAGTGTGGATTTTTGGAAAAGCGCGATTGATGTAATCAAAAATACAATAAAGGAATTTGAGGGACTAATATGACATATCAAACAAGCGGTGTATGTTGCAAAGAAATCCATGTAGAAGTAGATGCAGACGGCATAATAAAAGAAGTAAAATTCTCCAGCGGCTGTAACGGCAACCTAAAGGGCATCGCAGAGCTTGCAAAAGGTCGCCGCGCAGATGAAATCATCAAAACCATGAGCGGTATACAATGTGGAGAGCGTGGCACATCCTGCCCTGACCAGCTTGCCGCGGCATTAAAAAAAGCTATGTAATACTACTCTTGCCCTTCCCACTCCGTCCATTTTGCTATTATCGGGCGGAGTTTTTCTTTGTCGTTAAGCATCTCCATAGAGTCTAAGAAACCCGCGGCGTTTGGTATTTCTGTTTTCGAAAAGACATCAACGAGTATGTTTAGCAACTCGGGAAAGCTCGGCGAATCAGACCCGGAACACATGAGCGCGTAGATAAGGGCTTCCAGTGCCTTTGATAGGTTGCTTTCTTGCAGGTGAAGGCGTATAAGAAATGTAATGTCCAGCGTAATATCTTCGAAGATATTACGGCGGATTTTCATTGCTTCGAGGATGAGGGCTTCGGCCTCATCGGGGTGGTTTAGTGTCTTATGCAACATGGCCATGCCGCGCAGACAGTTTGCATAAAATATATGCTTTGTGCCTGATACTTTTGCAAATACGGCTCGGATTTCTTCGTGGGCAGACAGAGCCTCCTCGTTGCGGTCGAGCAATGCGAGCAGGTTTGCTCGGCGCAGGGCTACATTTAGGTAGGCACTATGCTCGTTACCTACCTCTTTGCCCGTGAGTTCCAGCACTCTATCATAGAGTGGCAGTGCGTCTTCGTATTTTTTCGCGTTTTCAAAGAGGCTTGCCAGATAGTTTGTTGCGCGGGCGTAGCCATTGTCATCCGTGACAGAATAACTGACAGCCGACTCCGCATACGAAATGGCCTTGTCGTACTCCTCTAATGACTCATGTATAAACGCAAGACTATGTAAACTATTGATTATATCCTCGATATGGCCTTCGTTTTCGCGGATTTTGAGGGCTTCGAGATGGTGGCGGATTGCTTCTTTTTTATAGCCCGCGTCAGCAGACGCATTTGCCAAATTGTATAGTGCATCTGCATATATGGGATGGTTTGTACCATACTCATTATGCAAACTGCCTGCGACACTCCCAAACATAAACATCGCCGGCTCCTTGACACCAAGCCGCATAAGCGTGGCACCCAGGCGCGTAATCCGTGCAGAGTATTGTAGTCTAGGTTCACCCGAGAGATTTTCTCCCGATAGCCGATTTGCAGAGTCAGAATACAGCTCTGCCGCCCTCTCCAGGTCGCCTGCCTCTTCGTATACACATGCCAAATTAAACAAGTCATTGGCATATCCACTAAAATGCTCGTTATGCCTATGCTCGTCCAACAAAACCTCGCCGATTTCTATGGCGGCGGCGAGGTCTTTCTCTTTATATTTTTCTGCCCATACCTTACGTAGGTAGTTTATCTTTGTCATTGTTTACAGCATAGAAAGTGCCATGTTTATCATATTTGTCAACGAAGTCTCACGTTGCTCTGCGGTCATCACAGTGCTTCTGTCAAAGCATTTGTCCGAGATGGTGCATAGGCAAAGTGCATTTTTGCCTGCTCGTGCGGCATTTGTGTATAGGGCGGCGGCTTCCATTTCTACAGCAAGTACACCCATGCGCAACCATGCATTCATACCCACACTGTCGTCATTGTAAAACATATCGCTGGTGAGTATATTGCCCGCCCATAGCTTGATATCGTTGATTTCTGCGGCTTTTTGCGCCTTCATCATAAGTTCAAAAGAAGCAGTGGGCGCAAAGTTGCCCGGGCAACGCGCAAAACCGTCTGCATAATGTGACTCTGCACACGCTCCCACACCCATGACGACATCGCCGAGTTCCAGCTCCATACTGATGGAACCTGCCGAGCCTACACGGATGATGTTTTCTACCTTATAAAAATTAAACAACTCATAAGAATAAATACCCATAGAAGGACAGCCCATGCCGCTCCCCATAACAGAAACGGGGCTACCGTTATAGGTGCCTGTGTATGCAAGCATCCCACGTACCTCGTTGATTTTCTTGGGTGTCTCCAAAAAATTGTCGGCAATATATTTTGCCCTCAATGGGTCTCCCGGCATTAGAACAGTTTTTGCAAACGCATTTGGCTTTGCATTGATATGTGGTGTTGGTATAGATGACATAATCATTTCTCCTCTCATTTATGTAGGGATTTTTACCCTACAACCCCATGTCACACTTTGCGCAGTATAGCTTGCTGACATGCTCCTAGAGTATAATATACAGGTCGCCTAAAGGCAATAGAGATTATGCGGGTTTGAGCGGTTTTGACCAAAACATCTACGGCGACCTCTATAAACTCAAAATTTTGGTGAAGCGTTAAACGAGGGCAGTGAACGAATCAGCGTTTTCCGAAGGAAAATCG
>WRGY01000059.1 GCA_009786925.1 Defluviitaleaceae bacterium
CTTGTGTCAAGACGCTCTTTCAAATATAGCTGCATAACTTGTCATTTCTTTCGTGTTTTTGTCTCTTTTTACTGTCCGTGAAATCGGGAATGCCACACACCAGTGACAAAAGCTTCTTTCAGGGGGTTTGAGCGGTTTTGACCAAAACATCTACTGTGCCGAGTGACAAGCTTTCGGACAGTGTCATAACTTTTGTCTGACTTTTTATGCTAAGCTTCACGCATAAACAAAAGTTGTTCATCCAGAAATTATCTCGTAGCCAGTACCTGCGTCCAGGCTCTTTCCCAAGCCGCGGTAGCATCTCCCAGATGCACAAAGGCTTCACTCTTGTCAATCACATAATCAGAAGGCCAATAAACAGGGTCATTTTGTTTTTCCGCAGGCAGCATTTCGAAAGTCCGCCAGTTTGTAGTAGAAAAACCTGTATACATTGTATTGCGCAGTGCAATCTCGGGGCTTGTGATAAAGTTAATAAAAGCCTCTGCCCCTGCCTGATTGCGCGCTCCGCGTGGGATTACCATGGAATCAAACCAGATATTACTGCCTTCCAGTGGTACTACATAGTTCAAATTTGAGTTGTATCCCATGGTAAACATAGCATCACCGGAGTAAACAAGTGCGAGTGCGGCCTCGTTGCCTATCATCGCATGTTTTACATGGTCGCCGACAAAAGCACGCACAAGGGGGCGTTGTTCCAGCAACATATCTCGTGCCATATTTAGTTCATCCATATTTGTGGTGTTAAGCGAAAACCCAAGACGCTTTAGTGGTGGCACAAACGAGTCGCGCATACTGTCGTACATAAAAATATTGTTGGCAAAACGCTCATCCCAAAAAACATCCCAACTGTCAACTGTCAGATTTCCCGCGAGTTCTGCTACCATGGCAGTATTATACAAAATTCCCAACGTTCCCCATTTGTAAGGTACAGAATACACATTGCCGGGGTCAAAAACCAGGTCAATAAATCTCGGGTCTATATATTGTATGTTTGGGATATTATCAAAATTGAGAGGCAAAAGAAGCTCCTCGCGTATCATTCGCTCTATCATATAATCGGAAGGGAAAAGCAAGTCAAAACCGCCGCCGCCACTTGTTACGCGAGTGTACATTTCTTCGTTTGATGCATATGTCGAATAAATCACTGTAATCCCTGTGAGTTCTGTAAACTCTGCAAGTATGCTTTCATCCATAAAGTTGCCCCAGTTAAACACTCGGATTTCGTTTTCGGAGTCTCCACAAGCGGTCAGCACAATCATTGCCAAAACACCTGCCAACACTATTTTTTTCATTTAAAACTTCCTTTCTTATTGCGCATCCGCGCTGGATTTTTTAGAATCACGTCTACTGATGATATATAAAAGTATCATAACAGTCAGGAAAATAAGTGTAGAAAGTGCGTTGATGCGTGGGTTGATGCCGCGTCGTGCCATAGAGAAAATAAGAATCGAAAGATTGCTTACTCCGGCACCTGTGGTAAAAAAGCTGACGATAAAATCATCAACACTAAGTGTAAATGCAAGTAATGCCCCCGTAACAATCCCCGGTCGTATAGCAGGGAAAATAACGCGCACAAAGGCCTGTATCGGCGAAGCCCCCAAGTCCATAGCCGCCTCAAAGAGGTTTTTATCTAATCGCCGCAAGCGAGGCATCACCGACAAAATTACATAGGGTACATTAAACGAAACATGGGCAAGCAAAAGTGTCACATATCCCATTTCGCCAACACCTGCAAACCTAATTGCCGCGATAAAAAACAACATAAGTGATACACCCGTAACAATCTCCGGGTTAAAAACGGGTAGATTTGTAAGTCCAATCACCACACCCTTACTCTTTGCACCCAAGGTATTAATCCCCCAAGCGGCAAAAGTCCCTATAATGGTAGCGATGAGGGCCGAAAGCACAGCAATAGTAATCGTAGTGCGCAGTGCTTGGAAAATATGAGGGTCATTAAAAAGTGCTTGATACCATCGTAACGAAAACCCGCCCCAATAATTACGAGAGGGTGTGTAGTTAAATGAAAAAATCATCAAAATAAAAATCGGTACATATAGGAACAAAAGCATGATGCCCATATAAACGGTATAAATTCTTTTTATCAATACAATGCACCTCCCTCGGCAGTTTTGTCTGTGCGACCGTCTTTGGGCTGTCGGTCAAACAGTTTAATCAATCCCATCATAAACAAAATCAATACCATGAGAATCACCGCCATGGCAGACCCAAAATACCAATCTCCTACTCGCAAAAACTGTTGCTCGATTAGGTTGCCCACCAAAATAAATTGCCCACCACCAAGCAAATTGGAAATAACAAAGGTAGTAACCCCCGGCATGAATACCATTGTCACCCCGGAAATCACACCGGGTACACTAAGAGGAAACACAATTTTTAAAAACACCTGTACTTTGTTCGCGCCCAAATCCTGCGCGGCTTCGACTATGGATTTATCCATATCTCGCAAAACCGTGTAAATCGGCAACACCATAAACGGCAAAAAGTTATACACCATACCAATCACCACAGCCATATCCGTAAAAAGCAAATCTGTAGCGGGTAGTCCAAAAACCCCCAAAAACGCATTCAAAACGCCATTCTGCTCCAGAATGGTAAGCCAAGCATAAGTACGAAGCAAAAAATTCATCCAAAGCGGAACAAGGAACAAAAACAGCAAAAATGATTTGTGGCTATAAAACTTAGCCAGCGCATATGCCAATGGATAGCCGAGAACAAAACAAATAACAGTGCTAATCACGGCTAAATAAATAGAACGCATTAGCACAGCAATGTATATCCGCTGAAAAAACGGTTGGCCTTCGTATAACGGAGAGAAAAAACGCGCATAGTGATACAGCGTAAAATCCGTACCGCCAAAACTAAACCACACAATAATAAGCAAGGGTGCAACGATAAAAATAAAAAGCCAAAGCCCATATGGGTAAACAAAAATCCGTTTAAGCAATGCTACTCTCATCCCTTTTCATTACATGAATCAAGTCGGGTGCAATTGTAAGTCCGACTTCGGTACCCTCGGGCGAAAGCACCGTGCTGTGGATTTTCCACAGAAAACCATGTGCATCTACGAGCATTTCGTAATGCACACCCTTAAACGTGACATTTTTGACCACGCCTCGAAGTTTTCCGTCAGCGGGTGACGTGATGACAATATCTTCGGGCCGTATAACAATATCAATCGCTTGATTAGGCTCAAATCCTTTGTCCACGCATTCGAAGTCCATGCCTGCAAAATTAACCGCAAAATCGGAAAGCATTGTCCCGTCTGTCAAATTGCTCTCACCGATAAACTTTGCCACAAAAGCGTTTTTTGGCTCGTCGTATATGTCCTTCGGCTTGCCGATTTGCAAGATTTTTCCTGCATTCATCACCACAATCGTGTCTGACATGCTTAATGCCTCGCCCTGGTCATGCGTCACGTACACAAAGGTGATGCCGAGTTCTTTTTGTATGTTTTTTAGCTCAAGTTGCATATCCAGCCGTAGTTTTAAATCCAATGCACCCAGTGGTTCGTCAAGAAGAAGCAATTTTGGCTCGCTTATGAGTGCGCGGGCGATAGCTACACGCTGTTGTTGACCACCTGATAGAGATGTCGTGGTGCGTTTTTCGTAGCCGTCAAGATTTACGAGACGCAGCATATTCTTTATTTTTTTGTCAATGACCGCAGTTTTTTCTTTTTTTAGATTTAATGAGAATGCGATATTATCCCTCACATTCATATTTGGAAAAAGCGCGTATTTTTGAAAAACCGTGTTAACCTTGCGTTTATGTGGCGGGACGGAAAGCATGTTTTCGCCGTCCATGCGCAACTCGCCCGATGTCGGTTGTTCAAATCCACCGATAATGCGCAGTGTCGTAGTCTTGCCACAGCCGCTCGGCCCCAGCAATGTAACAAATTCGTTCTTATCTATATAAAGGTTTATGTTATCAAGGATTAGTTCTCGTCCGAAGGTTTTTGTTATGCCAATCAAGTCTACAAAATGCTCCAACTTAGTCCCACCCCCTTAAAAATTTGGTGGCGAAGTAATCCACAATACTGTCGCCATGTTTTCTGTATGATTTTCTAAGCAATACGGGTTGCTTGCCGTGTAATAAAAGCATTCGCCTTTTTTTATTTTTCGTCGTTCGCCGTTTAGCAGCAATGTCACAGCACCGGAAATCATATAGCCCATGACTTCTCCTTGGTGAGGTTTATGCGTTATCGTGCGACCCTTTGGTTGAAGTTTTACGATGATAGGCTCCATGATGTTTTTTTGCGCATTTGGCACAATCCAAAATACTTGACAACCCTCACCGGTATCTTCTGTAGTAAATGCATCCGAAGGGCTGAACACGACCTGTGTATTTTTTGGCTCTTGGAAAAATTCCTTCAAATTGGTACCCAAGCTATCCAACACGTCCACCAGAGTAGCAATAGAGGGCGATGTCAACCCGCGCTCCAGCTGAGAAATAAATCCCTTAGATAGGTCACATCGGATAGCGAGTTCTTCTTGTGTGAGGTTTATGCGGATACGTTGTTGTTTAATTTTTTCGCCGATTTCTGTCATTAATTCCTGCATAGGCACACCAATTCTAAATAATATGTTTGGTATTACTAAACCGAGGGGTATTAAAGCATAGTTGAAGTGATGTGTCAATGATTGATTTTGCATATTTTCAGCCACAATCATCCATAATAAAAATATTATTAAAAAAAGGGTGAATCTTTTATGAAAAAATTAATTTTACTCATGGCAATTCTTCTATCGCTTTTAGCGGGATGCTCTACTGCACGTACAGAAGAAATTACGCGGGATGAGTATGTGCCTACACGCTCGCGCATTCATGCTCCCGCAGAACAAAACACCAAAGAAGAAAAAATTGATGTACCGTTTGACCGCAACAATCGTCCGCGAAGGAGGCAAAATGTACAGAGTGATGCTTCGCCGCTTGCCCATCACACAACCACATTCGATACGGCGGACAAAGGGCGTGAAACAAATATTACACTCGCCACCGAGGCAATAAATGGTGCTGTGATAAAGCCCGGCGATACCTTTTCTTTCAACCAAACAATCGGTTCCACCACAGAAGAAAGAGGGTATAAAAAAGCGGTAATCTATCGCGACGGAGAAAAGGCTGAAAACTTTGGCGGTGGCGTATGTCAGGTATCAACGACACTATGTAATGCAGTAATGAATGCAGGGATGACAATAGTAGAACGGCATGACCACTCCCTTCCCGTAAACTACGCGGAAGCGGGCAAGGAAGCCGCAACTTCTCAAAACGGAAAGCTTGATTTTAAATTTAAAAATGAAAAGCAACACGCCGTATTAATCCATTCCAGCGCAGAAAATGGGACAATAAGTATAACAATATCCAAAGCTTAGTATAAATTTTACAAAAAGCCTACCCTTTTTCCAGTGTTTTATGGTATAATCCACACAGTTTATTTTAGCATTGGAAAAAGGGATGGATATGGAAGAAAATGAAAAAAAGCTAATCTATATAGCTGACGATGACTACAGCATACGAGAGGCTCTAAAGACATTTTTGGAGAACTCAGGGTATGAGGTCTTGATGTTTGAGACAGGTGATTTGCTACTTACTGCTTTCGAAAACAAACCTGCCAATTTGGTGATACTGGATGTGATGATGCCGGGTTCGAGTGGGTTTACTATCTGCAAAGAGATACGGAGATTTAGTCATGTACCCATCATAATGCTCACGGCTCGTGACAGTGATTTGGACTACCAGACGGCAATGGACCTGGGTAGTGACGATTTCTTTACAAAGCCTGTGAGTATCATGAGTGTAGTCTCTCGCGTAAAAGCAATTTTTAGGCGGATAGAGTTTGAACGTATAGCCAATGAAAAAAAGCAATGAACATATTTAAGAAAGTAATAGGGTATATCCAGCCGCATATAGTCACGGTTTTTTCTGTGTTGCTGTTTTTGTCGTTTTCTATGGTAGGTCTTGTTTTCAACCTTACCATACATCGCTACATATCGGAGGGTGCAGAGGATGCCCTGCGAGAGGCGCGTGTGAGGTATGAGCAATTTGCAATGCACAACGATTCCAGCTTTTTTATGCGCGTTTTGCGTGGCAATCATCGGTTTATGTATGCGCATGTGCGTGTTTTTTCTGTAGATGCAAATTATATGCCTCGCGATATTTTAATATCTTATTCTGCTCTGGAAATTTCAGAAAAATTATCAGCAAACCCGGTTCCTATGGTGCTTACCGAGAGAAAACGTATGCGGCTTGATGACGGTACGTTTTTTATTTCGATTGTGCCTCATGATACGGGTGCGCTGATTTTTTATTTTGATGTGTCGGACGTTTTGTCGTTTACGGCGGTAGTTAACCGTTTACTATTGATTTCTGTAGTAGCGATTTGGCTAATAGCGATGATTATTGCAAGCAGGATGGCGGATTTTACTATGAAGCCTTTGAGGGCTTTGCGTGATTTTGTTATGCAAATCGGACGCGGCGATTTTACGCCAAATGAATATACATTTATAAATGAAGATTTTAGTGAGCTAAACAAAAGTCTTAACAATGCGGCGCGACAGTTGGCAGAACATGACAATGCGCAAAAAATATTTTTTCAAAACGTATCGCATGAGCTGCGCACCCCTCTTATGATTGTAAAAAGCTATGCCGAAGGTATTAATATGGGCATAATGGACCCATGTGCGGCTTCTGCTACAATCATGGACTCGGCAAACCAGCTTGCAAACATGGTAGACGACATACTATATGTATCACGCATGGAGAGTATAGCCATTCCGCAGATGGAAAACACAAATTTATGTGCTTTGGTGGCGGCGCGGGTGGATAAGCATCGTCCGCTGGCGGATAATGCTAAAGTATCGCTGGAATACAAAAGTGATGGCGAGACTATTATTGCAAGATGTATACCGCCATTTTTGGAACGGGCTGTAGATAATATGATAAGCAACGCAATCCGCTATGCAAAAACCCGTGTAAAGATAGAATGTATTATTGCGGGGTCTGTGGCA
Source organism: Defluviitaleaceae bacterium (assembly GCA_009786925.1). Classification (GTDB taxonomy): domain Bacteria; phylum Bacillota; class Clostridia; order Lachnospirales; family WQUN01; genus WQVC01. The sequence continues at coordinate 7,023 of WRGY01000059.1, forward strand.
AAAGTATGTGTGGTGGACGATGGTTCCGGCTTTGACCCTGCGGAGTTGCCGCATGTTTTCGAAAGATTTTTTAAAGGCAAAAATGGACTTACGGGTATTGGACTCGCTACGGTAAAATCCATTGCAGAACAGCATGATGGCGATGTAACAGCGGAAAACGGCATAGTCGGTGCAATTTTGACGATAACAATACCGTATAAAGGGTGATGTAGATGGCAGTATTATTTTCCGGAGAAGAGTTTGTAAGGCTGAAGGCAGACTTGGTATTGTACAAATGCGCGCTAAATAACATGGCTACACGGGTGGAGACATTGGTAGAAGAATTTTCTAATCTACATGAATCCAACCCCATAGAACACGTAAAAAAGCGTCTTAAATCTCCAGAGCGTATAGCCGAAAAATTGCATAAGCGCGGGTGTGAACTCACGGCAGAAAACGCACGCACACGGCTCACGGATATAGCGGGTATGCGTGTGATATGCTCGTATGCGCGTGATATTTTTTCTATAGCAAAGGTGCTGAGCAATCAGCCTGATATGAAAATTTTAAAACAACGTGACTATGTAGGTACGCCAAAAGCATCGGGATACAGGAGCTACCATATAATATTGGAAGTCCCGATTTATCTCACCGATGCTGTAAAGCGTTTGCCTGTAGAGGTGCAAATACGCACACAGGCGATGGATTTTTGGGCGGCGTTGGAACATAAAGTGCGTTATAGATTTAATGACGAGATGCCCGACTCGATTATCCGAAGCCTCTACGAATGCTCGGAAGGAATCGCAAAGCTGGACAAGGAAATGTTAAATATACAAGATATAGCCGACCTCACGAGGCAGGTCGCACCTAAAATACACCACTAATCACCCCGTCGTCCGTAATATCAATGTTTACTGCGGCGGGTGTTTTTGGCAGTCCGGGCATGGTCATGATGTCACCGGAGAGTGCAACGACAAACCCCGCACCGGCTGACAGCCGCACCCCTCGGATTGTGATGGAGAAACCCGAAGGCGCACCCAGTTTTTTTGGATTGTCGGAGAAGGAGTACTGTGTCTTTGCCATACATACAGGAAAATCAGAATAGCCCAGTTTTTCTAACTTGCGGATTTGGTTTGTTGCTTCGGCAGAGAAGGAAACGTCGTCGGCGCGGTAGATGGACTTTGCGATTGCGCTGATTTTTTCTTTTATTGGTTGGTTCAATTCATACGAAAATTTTAGCGTTGATGGTTTTTCCATCGCTGTCAGTACTGCTTTTGCCAGAGATTCGCCGCCTACGCCGCCTTTTGCAAATACTTCGGAGAGGGCGCATTCTACGCCAAGGTCGGACACCGTTTTGCGGATTAGCTCTATTTCTTCGGGGGTGTCTGTTGGAAAACTGTTAATCGCCACTACGCAGGGCAGTCCGAATGATTGCATGTTTTCTATATGACGCTTTAGGTTTGGGATGCCGTTTTCGAGTTTGTTATCGCCATGGTATTTTAGAGCGCGGACTGTGGCCACAAGGACTACGGCAGAAGGGGATATTCCCATACGGCGACATTTTATGTTAATAAATTTTTCTGCACCAAGGTCTGCACCAAAACCCGCCTCTGTCACGACGATGTCGCCGAGCTGCATGGATAAACTTGTGGCGGCTACTGTGTTGCAGCCATGGGCTATATTGGCAAAAGGCCCGCCGTGGATAATCGCGGGTGTGCCTTCGAGGGTCTGCACAAGGTTTGGGTTAAATGCTTCTTTTAGCAGTGCCGCCATCGCTCCGTGGGCTTGCAGGTCGCCTGCCGTCACGGGTGTGCCGTCGTATCTGTACGCGACCACGATATTTGAAAGATTTTTTTTGAGAGACGCAATATCAGTGGATAGGCAAAAAACAGCCATAACCTCCGATGCTGCAGTGATGTCAAAACCATCCTCGCGAGGTGTGCCGTTTAGCCGTCCACCAAATCCTGTTGCGATGTTCCTGAGTTGGCGGTCATTCATATCCATTGCACGTTTGTAGGTGATTTGGCGCGGGTCTATGTTTAATGCATTGCCTTGTTGGATATGATTGTCCAGCATGGCCGCCAGTAGATTGTGTGCCGATGTAATCGCGTGCAGGTCTCCCGTAAAATGCAGGTTTATATCCTCCATCGGAACAACCTGTGCATATCCACCACCTGTTGCTCCGCCCTTCATGCCAAATACTGGGCCGAGTGATGGCTCACGCACACAGATGACTGCGTTTTTACCAAGCCGTTTTAGCGCGTCACCAAGGCCGATGGTAGTGGTGGTTTTGCCTTCGCCCGCGGGTGTTGGGCTAATCGCTGTGACAAGTATGACTTTGCCGTTTTTTCCTGTTTTGTAGTCATAAGTAATTTTTGCTTTGTGGTTGCCGTATGGCGAAAAATCTCGGATTCCTGCGTTGGCCGCAATTTCGGAAATAGGTTTGATTTTTGCCGCTTGGGCGATTTCTATGTCTGTTTTCATTTATATGCTCCTTTTGAATACGCGCTCTTCGCGTTACTTAAATAAAACCCCCTGATATTTTATCAGAGGGTTGAGTAATCATCAATAAGAAAAGAGGATGCTTATTTCACAGGCACTTGTAACTCCGTGAGACCCGGGATTTCTACGCCGAAGCCGCGTATTTGGCCGTTAAACTCATAGCCGCTTTTCTCTATCCACAATGCCAGCTTTTCCATTGCGGCATTGTAGTTTTCGTAGGAGCCGGAAAAGCGGATGGTGGCGGCTTTTTCTATGGCGGGCAGTATTTTGTAGGCAAAACCGTCTTTGTTTTCACCCATAGTGTCGGTGGGGACGGCTATTTCTATGTCAGCTTCGTCGTCTTTGTATTCGTCATCATGATAGATGGAATAGCCTGTGGCTTTGTTTGTTCCCAAAAATGTCCACATTTTTTCCCATAAAGTATCCTCTGCCTCGGGCGGGACTGTTTCTCGCAGGGAAATTACCTTCATCGCGGGGATGTCTTTTAACTCTGCTTCGTAAATCATAAGATTCTCCTTTTTGCTTTGAATTTTTTGGAGCTTTGCGTTTTCTGCCGCAATTATATTTTGGATTGCCGTCGCTTTGCGTTCCAGAGTCTTTTGCATAAAATCTGCATCGTCGTAGTGCGGCAGAGCTTTTTCGATTTCTTCTACGCCAAACCCCATGTCGCGCAACTCGGTGATGTGGAGCAGAAGATGGATTTGCTCTGCACTGTACAGTCTGTATCCCGTAAAGCGGTCTACTTCGGCGGGGCGCAAAAGTCCGTGTTTTTCGTAATGTCTAAGCATCCGTGGGGACACGCGCACCAGCTTTGAAAATTCGCCGATTTTGAAAATATTGCTCACCTCCAAAATGGATTATAAACGTTGACACAGTGATAGAGTCAATACCCTGAAGCTCATAAGTGGTTTTTGAATATAGCTTTGTCGTTTTGGTTAAAGGATTCAACTATTGACTATTGATAGTGTGTCCATACTGTTGTAGCCCCCGAGTGGTTTTTGGTATGGTATAATCTAAGTGCAATTAACGATTTATATGATGTGTGCTGTGAAGGGCGCAAATAACGCATTTTAATCATGGAGTTTTAAAATGCATATATTCGTGATAAACTAAACCTACTATTTGAAAGAGGTGTTACTTGCATGAGAAAGTTAAAATTGTATTTCGATACCTCAACGATAAGCCATCTTTTCGCAGGGGATACTCCCGATAAAATGCGTGACACCAATCTGTTATGGGAAGATGTTAAAAACGGCAAACATGAAATCTTTATCTCACCCGTTGTCATTGATGAAATAGAGAACTGCGATGAACCTAAGCGTAGTCATATGTTCGAGCGGCTAGAGCAAATACAATTTCAAATCCTAACACGAACAGATGAAATTGTGCGACTTGCTGACGAATATATTGCAGGGGGAGTATTGAAAGAAAAAAGTTATGCCGACTGTTTGCATATTGCATTTGCAGTAATTTATAATTGCGACATAATCATTTCTTGGAACTTCAAGCACCTTGTAAATTATAAGACCATTAACAAGGTAAAAATTGTGAACGC
>WRGY01000060.1 GCA_009786925.1 Defluviitaleaceae bacterium
GGACTCAGCGTTTTCGCATTTGTTTTTAGCTCTTTTTCCATGTCTTCATTATACTATTTCTATCATGCTTTGGCACTGTTTAATTGGTGGCTCAATATTATTTTGCAAAGCAAATCCGTAGTCGTGTTTATGTCACATGGCAAGCAAGGCGCGTTTAAGTAACTCACGCACTTTTGCTTGCTATGGCGTTGCCCTAGCCCCCTTGAACGCCCGCGTTGCTGGTCGGCTACGCAGCCTTGCCGCTAAAAAATACCAACAGAAAGAGAACATATGAAAGCCAAAAAAACTCAAACTCTATTAAGCTGATGTTCCAATTAGCAGAAAGCGGTGATGTATGACTACGGTATACTTAGATAACTGTTGCTTCAATCGTCCATTTGATAACCAACTTCATCCAATTGTGCAGTTAGAAACGCAAGCAAAGTTACTCATTCAATCAGAAGCAGTACGAGGTAACTTAAATCTTGTCTGGTCGTTCATGCTAACGCATGAAAATAGCGACAATCCATATGATGACCGTCGAGAACAAATTGCATTATGGAAGAATGTAGCCAAAACAGTCATCGCGCCAACTCCACAGATTTTAACACAAACAAAGGACATTGAAAAATTAGGAATCAGAACAAAAGATGCTATGCATATCGCTTGTGCGATTGATGGAAAATCAGATTATTTTATAGCCACAGATAAAAAGGTTTTGAATAAAACCATACAGAGCATTACTATAATAAATCCAATGGAATTTGTAAGGAGGCATTTTAATGTTAGCTGAAAAAACAATACCTGATACTGTACTAAGAAAAGAAGGAATGCGAAAGTTAAATGAATGGTTTGGGCTAGTGAATGCTGAACGATTTATCACTCTTATTATTCGTGAGCCGTTTGATTATACAGAATGGCAGCGTGACCTTTACGCAGGTTTGACAGCGGATGAACTATTTGAAAAGGCTAATGCAACATGGCAACGTGATTTATTTGAGGGCATGAGCGTTGAAGAAATAAATAATGATGCGGTGGAATACTGTAAGGCTAACCCTAGATAACTTTTCGGGGAGTGTTACCGACCAGCTCGGCAGCGCGCTTGAATGGCATTCAAGAGGTCAAGGGTTAGACTCCCCTCGTCTCCAATTATTAGTGAACGTAGTCGAACCATCCCGGACGCATGGGCGAGCAGTAAGCGTAGCTTACGACCAGCCCGTAGCGAAGTAAAACTTGTTGGGGATGCGTTCGGCTATTTTGTTTGGATTCATTGACATATTTTCACTGCGTCCGTATAATACTACTATAAGGCGGTTCGCCGCTTACAAAGTATCAAAAAACTTGCGAACGTAGATTATGGCGGGTTTTCCTTGCCCTTGCTTTACTCGCTCGATTAGCCCTACGCCTTTTATGGTGTCAAGTTCCGTAAATATTTTTATAGCTTTATCGTGTTTACAGTTCATATGATTTTGTACATCTTCTAACGTGAAAATAATATATACGCGGTTTTGATTGTCTATCCAGCCATTCTTGACAGATAAACCCATCCGGTCGAGCATTAAACCGTAGAGGATTTTTGCTCCGTCTGATAAACTCTTAAAACGTGTATTTGTGAATAGGGCTTTTGGCAGGCGATAAAATGTGTACTGGTCGGCTTCTTTGCCGTAATAATAGCCGTATGGGTTTGGCTTCCTCATGTTTTAGCCCCTCTCTACATTAAAAATAAAAAAGCCAAAAGTTTTTACACTCTCGGCTTGCTTTGAAACGCTAGTTATTTACCTATTCTGTTGTGTTCCCACACTCCATATCAAGAACTACCCTAACTGTTACATAGTTTTTTAATATCTTATTTCGTGATTTTTCACCTTCTCCGACAAATGCTACATGCTTTACAAAGTGCTTAAATTCAAGGATTTCTAGGTATCTGCTCGACGTAGCACTGCTATTGCCTCCACATGTGGTGTGCGTGGGAACATGTCTACGGCTTCTATTTTTTCTAAGGTATAACCTGATTGCAATAAAATGGGCAAATCGCGTGTCATGGATTTTGGTTTGCAGGCTACATAGATGAGTCGCTCGGCAGACAGGGCAGAAATTTTTTCCAGTGCTTTTGGGTGGAGACCGTCGCGGGGTGGGTCTACTATAATGGTGTATGACCCTTGGGGCGTTATCGCTTCGACCTTGTCATTTACATCGCCTGTAAAAAACTCACAGTTGTTTATGTTGTTAAGCTGTGCGTTTTCGCGTGCCGCGAGGATTGCTTCATCTATAAGCTCTACGCCTACGACCTTTTTATAGTGTGATGCGATGACCTGAGAAATTGTACCTGTTCCGCAGTACAAATCCAGGGCAGCGTCCGCTCCTTCTCCCGTGAATTTTTTTATTACATCATACAAAACCTCTGCGCCGCGTGAGTTTGTCTGAAAAAACGAAAACATGGAGACTTTAAACTTTAGGTTGCAAATATTTTCGTAGTAGTGGTCGCGGCCATGGAGCAAGGTTATGTTTTCGTTTTTTACTGCATCTGCTACACCGTCGTTGGCTGCGTGGAGGATGCCTACTATTTTGCCTTCTATGGGCAGGGCAATAAGACCCTCGATAAATGGTTTGAGGGGTGTTTTCAGAGTGGATGTGGTGGACAACATGAGTAGTATTTCTCCGGTAAACTCGCCGCGTCGCAGGGTTAGATGACGCAATGTACCTGTGTGGAGTTTTCTGTGAAAAAACGTCTCCTGTGTAGCGCGGAAAAAAGCCAATACATAGTTTATTATTTTTTTGAAATCATCGCAGATGAGTATGCAGTCCGTCGGGGTCGCGACTTCGTACATGCTGCGCTTCTTTCTCATGCCCAGTGCGAGACAGCCGTCCTTGCCCTCATCACCGAATGCGAGTTCCATCTTGTTCCGATACGCTGCTGTGATAGGCGCGGGATGAAATTCACCCAAAAGCGACGCGTACTCTCCCAGGTCACTCTCGAGCAGTTCGCGTTTTATTTTTAGTTCTTCTTCATATGGAATATCCAGATAAGTACAGCCGCCACAGCGGCCAAAATGTATACACATCAAAATCATCCTTTGCCAATTTCGAGCGATGACAGTATCTATGGTCATACATAGGATAATGAGTTGCGACTCAAAAATCAATGCCAATCGTGGGTACTAGTTTTAGGTTATTTCACATGCTTTTAGGGCATAAATATATTTATTGACATGTGTTGATTGTCTGTGGAGTATATGGTAAAATATGCGCGAAATAGCCAATGTTTCTCAGAGAGTGGTCGCATTGCGCTTTTTTCATTTTATCGACCGTACTTAAATTTAATGGCAATTTTATTACATGAACATAGGATATAATAAAAGTTACCGGGGTGACAGTATGTTTTCTTCTGAGAAGGTCTTTATGATGAGTTTTGTTGCAGGGTTGTCACACCGAGACATCCCCGAAATAAAATTAAGCGATGACCAATATGCAAAAGGTGTAGAGGGTATGTTCCAGTATTTTCGTGATAACCGCGAACGTCTGGGTGAGTGCGCCAGTGAGTTGGCTATGTTATTTTTAAAAAACTCAAATGGCGAATATCGGCAGTTTACTAAAGCTATACAAGGACTGAATGCAGACATGCTTTCTTTTGACAATCCGTACTATATCAAAGCGAGTATTATGTTTGACAAGAGCGAAGCATTGGAGATACTGGATGAAAATAGCGAATATATTTCCACTGAACATATTGACGGATTTGTAGATGCATTCTGCGAATCGTTTAAATAAGCGGAGGAAAGATTTATGCAATTTCAAAATACTTTTCAAGATGCTAAATGCAAAAGAATATTTGATGAAGTCAATGCTTTTGTTGGTGATTTTCTTGGAGATTATAATTTGGAATTGGAAACCAATAAGCCAATACATAAGGGCAAAGAAATATTTGACCCGGTCTGGAACACCATTAGCTTGTCGCCTGTAGAGGTGTTTCTGATAGACTCTCCGCTTATTCAGAGGCTGAAAAAGATAAAACAGTTGGGGTATGCCTACCAGGTATATACAAACGCAGACTACAATCGCTTTTCGCACACCATCGGCGTAGTAGAGACATCCACTCGCATATCAAAAGTAATCGAAAAAAAAGTGCCAACCGGAAAAACAGATGAAAAAATAAACTTTATTGAACTGGTCAGGATTGCCGCTATTATGCATGATAGCGGGCATATGTTTTTTAGCCATGTGTCGGAGAAATTTTTTCTCCATAATAAAAATTTTCGGCGTAATAAAGAAGTCATAGAGGCTCTGACCTTTTTTAGTGAAAAAGTGTCTGAGAGAGTGGCTCTACATGAAATGTTCAGCGTAATGATTGTTAATTCTGAGCATTTTTTTAAGTTCCTTGAAATTGTCTATTTCGACAAAAGCTTAGGCGATGATGACCGCAAGACGATAATAGACTACATATCCGGGATGATAGTCGGCATTGCGATAGACAAAAAAATCCTCCCATACTCAAAAGTCATAAAGGGAACTATCGATGCAGATAGGATGGATTATCTATCGCGTGACTCGTTTACTACAAAAGTGCCATTGACTGTCGATGTGTCCAGACTAATCAGCAAAATCAGCGTAATTGAGATTCCTTCTTTCACGCCTTCATCTGTCTGGAACGATGAAAAAAGCGGGCCGTTTTATGCTATGGCTATACAGTACTCTGCACAGCGTTTAATATGGCAACTGTACCTAGCGAGGACAATCATGTATCAAAGCATATATTTTCACCATAAAAAGCTTACGGCGGAGACTATCCTGGACAAGGCATTGGAACGTATTTTTTCCCTCTTGCCGGAAGGGCAACTTTCATTTTCATATATCCTCTCACTTAATGACGATGCATTTGGGGAGTATTTTTCATATATTTTGAGTATAAGAGATAAGATGGACGAGCCTGCATTTGTTGAAGCGTCAAACCTCGTTGAACGCTTGAAAAAGCGGTCGTTTTACAAGCGGATTGCAAGTTTTTCCAAAGAGAATATTACGTCAGACTCACCAACGCTGTATGATAGATTCAAGGTGCATGTAATAGAAAATCCTTTTTCGATTAAGTATATGAGCTTTGTTGAGGAGCTGTCGAAAGAGTATGCTGAGATATTACGAGCTATGGGGAAAAGCCCTTCGGGTACTCCGCATTTTATGTTTATCCAGGCAGGATGGAACTGGGAGACAGAGTCGGGTATCCCGATAGATATTGGGGATGGACACTACAAGATGTCTACCGATTTATTCAAAGAGACCCCTACGATAGGTGAAGAAAACATCCAAAAGCAGTACTATCTTTTGACAGACCAAAATGATAGAGAGTTGGTATACTTAGCACTGGAAAAATACTTGTTTCGAGCGAGAGGGTTTGTTTTGACAGCTGCGACTTACTTTTGCGCAAAATTTAACACTGAGCAATTGCATAAACTGCGAATGAGGCTACTGGAAAAAGGATATTATCGTGATGTGCTCGGTCTATTGCCGGACAAAATAGTTATGAACTTGATGGATACAAATATTTTTAATGAAGTGGTTAAAAAATACAGAACTTTTGTAGGCGCGAATAAATCGTTTGTAGATGAAAAGTCACTATTGGTATTTTTGCGGCAGTTTCTGAGGCTAAAGGTTACTGGTGAGGAAATGAGGATTATTCTCGATGGCATACTCCGGATGCTAAATGGCGCAACTTATGTAAGTCGTGATTTCTTTGTGACGGCTATGTCTGGTCTTATAGCGCAAGTTGATACAGGCGAGAAAAGATGCGCAATCGCCAACCTCGGCGGTGTTTTTGACAGCTCTAATAGACTATACTGGTATTTTAATGACATGAAAATTGATGAGAAATTTGAGTGCCTTAGCAACGTTGAATCTGCATTAACATTTGCCAATGAAAATGATTGTGGTATATGCTTCTTTGATGACGGAGCTTATTCCGGCACGCAAGTGGTGTCCATATTCAAAGAACTATTAGGTATAAAAGATGAAAAAACAGACGAAACACATGTCTGGGAATTGTCTGATACATGCAAAGATATACTGAAAAAGGTGAAAATAACTTTGGCGTATATTTGCTTTAATGAAACTAATCGAGATGCTATATTAAAGGAACTTAAAAAAGTTGGAATTTCAAACATAGAAATCATATATAAGTATGACATGAGCAAAAAGGTCTTTGATGAGGGTACCACATGGTTTAAGGATAATACGCAAAGGGGACTGTTGAAAGAAAGCTTATACACTATAGGGCATGAAATAATGCAATCAGAAAAGTCAGGCAAGCCGGAAACATGGAGTGACGACCGTATAAAAAAAGCAGCACTGGGGTATAACGACTCACAGCAAATGGTTATATTCGATGTAAATGTACCGACATATACAATCTCACCATTTTGGGCAAATGGTACGTTCATGGACAAGCCGTGGAAAGGTCTGTTCCAGCGAGCTGACAACTCAAAAAAATCTAAAAAGATATAAAGGAGCAACACAAGTGACTTGGGAAAACTATCGCAAGCAAATAGAAGAAAAAGGAACATTGCCGGAGGACTGGTATATCCTTGGCATAGACTTGGGTACAACAAACTCGGTGATTAGTTACTGGGACAATACAAACAGCCGTCCCGAGGCTATTGACGTGAGCAATGGTTTTGGCAAAATCCCATTGCCGTCGGTGGTGCAATATCGCAAAGATGATGGTATGGAAGAAGAATGGCTTGTGGGCGAAGAAGCCTATCGCAGTATGAAAATATATCCAGAGACCACGGTACGCTCCATAAAGCGTAAAATGGGAACGGATGAAAAAACAATGCTCGGCGGAAAGCCCTATCTTCCGGAAGAAATCTCTGCAAAAATACTGGCGGAGCTGGTTTCCCATGCCCAAAATCTAAATCCCAAGGCAGAGCTTGCAGGCCTTGTTGTCTCTGTGCCATATGACTTTGATGACGCGGCGCAAAAGGCTACAGTCCGCGCTTGCGAAATCGCGGGCATAGCGGACAAGCTGATATGCCTTATCAAAGAGCCAAATGCGGCGGCCTTGGCGTATAACTTTCGCCATCAGTTGCAAGAGGGCGAGCGTATTATGGTATTCGACTTTGGTGGTGGAACGCTGGATATTACGCTTTTTCATATTACGGAGCGGGACGACTCGCGTGTCAAGTTGCAGGTTATTTCTCAAGGCGGCGAAGCCTATCATGGTGGCGACGATGTGGATGACTTCCTAATAGAAGCTTGCAGAGGTTTTATCCAAGCCAAAACAGGACAACCCGCATCCGAACTCGCCATCGAAAACCAGGTAGAACTCATCGCACGCGCACGCGAGGCCAAGGAGCGGCTCAGTGGTGTCCAGAGCTTTAGGATTCCCTTTACATTTTGCATTCCTCCCTTTGTGGAGGCTGTTACGAGAGAGCAGTTTCATACACAAATCAAACCTTTCATAGAAAAAACACGCAAACTGGTACTAAAAGCCCTGCGCGAAACATACACGGGTAGCCTTACGCCTTCAGACATAGACAGGGTATTGCTGGAGGGTGGCAGTGCGCAGATGCCCTGGGTGCGCGAAATGCTTTTGGATATTTTCAGCGATGAGAGCAAAATTTATTCGTCAGAGCGACCCGCGCTTGATATTTCTCTCGGTGCGACATATTATGCCGCTATGAAAATGGGACTTCTTTCACATCCCGACCTTGAATCGGAAAAAATCTCTGTGGAATTTGAAGTCACCGTTTCTCATGACATTGGTCTTGAGCTAAGTGGTGCCGGTGGAAAAAAACAATTCTTCCCGATGATACGCAGAGGCACTTCTTATGCACTCGCAAAAAAGTCGCATGTTTTTACGCTAAGCGGAACAACGCCCGCAGAGATGACAAGCCTCGACCTGCGTATATTAGAAAGAATCCAGCAGGATGACCCATTCGAAGAATGCAAGCTTATAGGCGAGGTGTCCATTAAAGGTCTGCCCGAGCGTCCCAGCGGCAAGACAAAACTCCGCATTACGTTGATGGTGGAGGAAGAAGGTGGTTTGGTGCGTGGTATGGTCGAGGATGTAGGTATGGGCGACGAATTTCCCGCAAGCGGTTATAAAGAAAATTTTGACCCTAATCGGTTTAAGAGAACAGAGCTTGGGTGATGCGTTACTTTTGCGGTATAGTCGTTTTGGTGTAAACCTGAAAAGTAACGGAACTTTTACAATAATAGAGGAGGTAACACATGGGCTACTTAGGCATAGACCTTGGAACAACAAACTCGGCGGCGATTATTTACAATGACAAGAAGGACATCTTGGATGTCGTAAAGGTGGATGGTACGGATGAGATTTTGCCATCTGTTGTATGTTTCCACGAGGATGGTGTAATCGTAGGTGCGGAGGCAAAAGCAGGGGCTATTATCTATCCCGAGAGTACGGTGCTTTCTGTAAAGCGTCTTATGGGCGGCGGAGAAAAAATCAACATCGGTGAAATGGAAAAATCCCCGGAGGAAGTAAGTGCGGCCATCTTGGGTACACTAAAAAAAGCTGCTGAAGAGCAAGCGGGCGAAACTTTTGATGAGGTGGTTATTACACATCCCGCGTACTTTAATGACCGTCAGATTTTTGCTACACAGCAGGCGGGGATTATGGCAGGGTTTAAAAATGTTTATCTGCTGAGTGAGCCGTTGGCGGCCGCGATTGAGTATGGGTATCGCCAGAGTTATGCGCAGACATTGTTGGTTTATGACCTGGGCGGCGGTACCTTCGATGCCTGTGTCCTGAGAGTCAATCTTGACGAAAGCGGGCAGGAGGTTTTCCAAGAACTCTCAGACGTGGGTGATATGAATCTCGGCGGCGATGATTTTGACGCGGAGCTTGTGCGCTGGTTGAAAGAAAAATTTGCAGAAGAAAGCAATGTAGACCTTGATGCTCTTGATAATGCAGAGCGCAAGCGCGTAGTGCAAAAACTAAAGGCCGAAGCCGAGCAGGTTAAAAAGAAGCTTTCCGGTGCCAACAAGGCCACAGTCCGGATTAATCCGCTGGTTATCGGCGAGGACGGTGTCCCAAAAAATCTAAATGCGGAAATCACGCGCGAAGAATTTGAGGCGATGATACGCAAATATGTTGACCGTAGCCGCGACATCATAGAAGAAGCCCTTAAACGTGCAGATACCGCCGCAGACGAAATCTCAAAAGTAGTACTCGTGGGCGGCAGTACACTCATCCCCATGGTGCGCCGCATGGTAGCGGGCTTTATAAAGGAGCCATACCGCGCCACCGACCCCGCAAAATCCGTAGCCATGGGTGCGAGTATCTACAATTATCTCATCCATCTGCCAAACTCCAATGTAAAAGTGGGACAAATCACGCGCCAAGTCTTTGGTACGGAGGCAGTCACAAATCTTGCTACCATGGAACGCAAGGCAATTCCTATTATACCTATGGGCAGTCCGATTCCGAGCAAATATTCTGACAGCAATTTTGCATCCATGTCCGGTGCGAGCCGCGTAAACGTGGATGTGTATCAGTGGGAACAAAATCGTGAGGATGCACGAAAATATATCGGCACGGTTGCGTTGTCGGGATTGTCAGGTACGACGCAGATTGAAATCACTTATTCTATAGACGAAAATAATATATTCGAAGTGTTCCTGAAAGACCTCTCCACAGGCAAGACAGAACGAGCCGAGTTTGACCGTACCCAGACTCAGGCTCCGCCCGTCCGAGAAATCCGCGGCGCATCGGCTTCTGACAAAGTTAATGTCGTATTCCTAATCGACACAACGGGCAGTATGGATACCTATATCAATGGCGTAAAAGACCGTGCCATCGAGTTTTCTAATATCCTTGCAAGCAAAGGTGCGATGTACAAGCTTGGACTCATTGGGTTTGGCGACCTCGGCGAAAAGGAGAAGCCAAGTGTTTACAACTTTACCGATGATGTGCCAAAGTTCCAAAAGCAGGTGAAGAATATCCCGCGTACCTATGGCGGTGATATTCCCGAGTCATCACTTGACGCGCTCCTCACGGGGTTGGAACTGCTAAAGTCACATCGCGACGATGGCGAAGCGCGCAATATCTTCATACTAATAACAGATGCACCGCCGCATGTACCGACTCACTGCGGAAAATCTGTGGCGCAAGTCTGCGAACTGCTCGAATCACGCTCCGTCACCACATATGTAGTCGCGCGGAAAGACCGCGAATCCATTGAGGCATACGACCCCATAACAAAACCAAATGGTAAATATTATGATTTGAATGACAAGTTCTTTGATATTCTGGATAACATTGCGATGAGTATCGCGGAGTTGATAAGATTGTAAATCCGTTGTGCCGGGGTGTGCTGGAAATATTTGTTGCAATGTGTCAGGGACTTGTTGTATTATGTCATAAAATACAATTCGAACTCTGGGGAGAGACTGTTATGACAAATCTGACTACCTTGAAAAAGCATGTAGCGTTGTTATTGGTGATGGTGCTTGCGTTTGCACTTGTGCCTGCCGAGATTGCGATTGCGTCTGCGCGTGTGTATACGTTGAGTCGCGATGGTTTTACTATGGAGTTTCGAGTAGTGAGCGCGTGGAATGCGGGATATAATGCAGAGATTGTACTAAGGAATAATACGAACGAAGGTCTGTATCAGTGGGTGCTGAATCTCAACCGCGACATGGGACTGACTGCAAATGCACAGGGTGCGTGGCTTGCGCATCAAAACGGCGGTGTCACGACGCTCGGGTATATGGATTCAAATAGCTACATACCCGCAGGTGGAAGCGTTAGCATTTGGCTCACTAACACCAGTACAAACGGCGTAGTGCCTGTACCTACAGACTTTAGGCTGACGCAGGCGACGCGGAGACGTGTTCCGTCTGAGGATTACACCTACTCCGTAAATCCGCATAGTGAGTGGAATCCCTACCGCTTTGGGCTTGGGCTGTCTACAGTGAATACGAGCAACCGTGTGATACAGGGTTGGGAGTTAGAGTTTAATATCAATGGTATAGTCGAAACTACGTCGATAGGTACGTTGACATATGTCTCCACAGGGTCTGATGTATGTGTCGGTTATCGTACCGACACCGAGGAGGTTGTTATGAGTCGATTTCTCGTAAAAAAATCTTTCAAAATAATTTTAAAAAAGGGGTTGACATAGTTAAGGAAGGTGGTTATAATCGTCTTTGTCTCTCCCGCATGGGATGGACGAGCAAGTGCCGAGAAGCCAGTAAATAAAAGGCTTCGATGGTACAGTGGCGAGCGAGTACTCGCCATCCTGCCCCTTGAAAACAGAATAACCAAGAAAATAAATTGGGACCCTAAGAGTGCATCTTTGCGTAAGTGGAGGATGTTCTAAACGTTGAGCGATAGCCAGCAGCATCTTATGATGCGATGTCGCTATGACGTGGTCGAGTTTTTCAACTTGACGTGCCGAGCTGAAGCTCGGCGTA
>WRGY01000061.1 GCA_009786925.1 Defluviitaleaceae bacterium
GCGTAACCCTTCTATCAAAATCTTGATTTCTCCCGCCATTGTCCAAGGCGAAGCCGCCGCACCCGACCTCATACGAGCCATCACAGAAGTAAATGAACATGCCCAAGCCGATGTCATAATCCTCGGAAGAGGCGGAGGCTCACTCGAAGATTTGTGGGCATTTAATGACGAAGCACTGGCGCGTGCTGTCAGTGAGTCAAAAATCCCCATTATATCAGCCGTAGGCCATGAGACGGATTTTACGATTGTTGACTTTGTTGCCGACCTGCGCGCCCCTACGCCTACAGCGGCGGCTCACCTTGCCGCATTCGACCTTGCGGCGACATTTGCATATATCGACGAGTTGCGTCGTGACCTCTCCCATGTAGGTATCGTTTCTGTCCAAACACGTCGCACCGACATAAAGACCCGACTTGCGTCTCTCTCACGCGCTATGGATTACCACATCGGAAACGTTGGCACAAAGCTGACAAATCTGGAAATCATGCTGGAGAAGGTATCTCCGTACACGATTTTTAAGCGTGGTTTTGCACTCACAAAAATAACAAGCGTAAAAGACCTGACTATAGGGCAAGATATAGAAATAACATGGGCGGATGGCAAGGCCAACGCAGAGATAAAGGAAATAGAATATGCCGGCAAAAAAGAAAATATCATTTGAACAAAAACTGCAAAAGCTCGAAGAAATCGTAGAGCAAGTAGAAAACGCTGACACTCCTCTGGAAAAATCTTTGGCTCTCTACAAAGACGGCATAGCCCTTGCAAAAGAATGTGGCGATGTATTGCGCGTTTTCGAAGAAGAGGTGCTTGTGTTGCAGAGAGAGGCCGATGGGTTTAGCTCGGAGCCGTTTGCGGCGGGTAGATAGAGTGGATATTATTACAAACAGGCATCTGGTTACGGGTGTGGCGGCGTTGGTCATCGCTCAGGTGCTAAAGGTGTTTTTCGACTACTGGCGCACAAAATCATGGAAATCCGCAATGCTCACCAGCACAGGCGGTATGCCTAGCTCACATAGTGCTTTGGTAGTATCGGTGATGATTAGCATCGGTATATACGAAGGCTTTGATACGCCGCTTTTTGCAGTAAGTACTGCACTCGCTCTTGTAGTCATGCATGATGCGGCGGGTATAAGGCGCGCCGCGGGCAAACAGGCAGAGGCGATTAACTTCCTGTTTTCCAGACTGGAAAAGCAAGGCATAACTCTGGATAATAAATTAAAAGAACTACTCGGCCATAGCCCGCTGGAGGTTTTTGCGGGTGCTGTATTAGGGATTGTCGTGGCTTTGGCGGCATATAGACTGTTCCCATAAGGAGAAACATAAAATGACTTTGGAAAAACTGCGCAGTACAAAATCCTTAAAAAAACTATCTGCATCACAACTGCAATCTCTTGCAGACGAAATCCGCGAATTTTTAATCCACAGCATATCTGCTACAGGTGGGCATCTGGCATCCAATCTCGGCGTGGTGGAGCTTACTTTGGCGTTACACGCTATTTTTCAAACTCCGCAGGACAAGATAGTGTGGGATGTGGGGCATCAGGCCTATGTACATAAAATACTCACAGGACGCAAAGCAGAGTTTGCAAATCTCCGAAAACAGAATGGATTAAGCGGCTTCCCAAAACCTACAGAAAGCCCGCATGACGCATTTGGGACCGGGCATAGCTCCACGGCGATTTCGGCTGCATTGGGGCTTGCGACTGCACGGGACGCTCTTGGACTCATTCATAAGGTAGCCGCAGTCATAGGCGATGGTTCGATTACGGGTGGGCTTGCCTACGAGGGACTTAACAATGCAGGCCGTGCAAAAACGGATTTGCTTGTCATATTAAACGACAACCAGATGAGTATAAGCAAAAATGTGGGTGCGGTTGCGCGACATTTAAATACACTACGCACCACTCAGGCATATTTGGGTGCAAAAGAAGATATGCGCTCCGCACTAAAAAAACTGCCCGTCATCGGCGCACCACTCTTTAGCGGTATAGAAGCGGTGCGAGACAGGCTAAAATACGCCATCTTGCCGGGGGTTTTATTCGAAGAAATGGGCTTCAAATACATCGGCCCCATAGATGGCCACGACATACCCGCATTGCTAAAAACCCTGCGTCAGATAAAAAACGTAAAAGGCCCCGTCCTGTTGCATACTATGACCACAAAGGGCAAGGGCTACGACATCGCGGAGCAGTCGCCGCGCAGTTATCATGGTGTAGGAAAATTTGATATAAATACGGGAGAGCCGATTTCAGCGACAGGTAGCCCGAGCTACACGGATGTCTTTGCAAAGGCATTGCTCCGTAAGGCATCGCGAGATGAAAAAGTCGTCGCTGTCACCGCCGCTATGGCTGACGGTGTTGGGCTTTCCAGATTTAAAGAGCGTTTCCCAAAGCGGTTTTATGATGTCGGTATTGCGGAGGGACATGCTGTTACTTTTGCGGCGGGACTTGCGGCAGGTGGGCTAAAACCTGTGGTGGCAGTCTATTCATCGTTTTTGCAGAGGGCATACGACCAGATTGTCCACGATGTGGCGGTTCAAAATTTGCCTGTTGTGTTTGCGATAGACCATGCGGGCGCAGTAGCGGGCGATGGCGAAACACATCAGGGGATTTATGACATAGCATTCCTTTCACATATTCCAAATATGACAATCCTCGCGCCTTCTACAGGTAAAGAGCTGACAGAAATGCTGGACTATGCATTTTCGCTAAACGCACCTGTGGCAATACGCTATCCGAAAGACGATGCACCCGAGGATATTCCGCTAAACCCGAGTTTGCATAACAATATAAATTTCCAATACGGCAAAAAAATCGCGATTGTGTCCGTAGGTGCAATGTTGCCTACTGCAAGGGCAGTAGCCGACATCTTAGAAGAAAAGGGACATGCACCCGCACTCTTTAATGCAGGGATTTTGAAACCAATCTGTGAACATTTGATGAAAAAGCTTGAAAAATACGATTATGTATTTACAATAGAAGACGGAATAAAAATCGGAGGCTTTGGCGAAAGGCTAAAATCTACTCATACTTTTGCATTCCCCGACATTTTCCCGCAAACGGGAACAAGAGAAGAACTATTTACGCGGCACCATATGGACGCGATTAGCATAGTTAAAAAAATACTGGAGGCTACCACAAATGGAAAGCAGAAAAAAGCGTAACTTAGAAATCGAACGGGCAAAAAGACAAAAACGATTGGTGTTTACGGGCATACTCACCTGTATGATGATATTGGTGGTGGCGGCACTGGGCTATGCTGTATGGGATATAGTAAACCGCCGTACCATCATGACATTAAATGGCGAACGTATAGCTACCACGGATTTCCGATTCTTTCATGTGATGCAGCAAATCCCCCCGGGTGAGCTTGCACAAGAAAACGCATTGGGCGACCTCACACAGACTTTGCTGATTTTAGAGCGTGCAGAGATGCATGGCGTGGGTGCAACCAATGAAGAACTGGCAGAGCTAATGGAGCAAGCCGCAGAGTTCCGTGCTATGCAGGCTCAGATGGTACCCGGCGGTATAAACTTTATTTCAGAACGTCGCGTTGCAGAGTTGTTGTCAGCATGGTCGCAGGTGTTTGAGCGATTGTCGGATATTTATATGTCGGATTTTATCCCTGATGAAGAAGCATACCAAGCCTTTATGGCAGAATCTATCGAAGGCATTAGGCTCAATTCAACGGAGATACAGATAAAATATGTCGCCTCTGCCGATTGGTTTGAGATGGATGACATAAGTCATGAGTTGGAGCAGGGTGCGGAGTTTGACGACTTTGCAGGAGCAGAGACGGTCAGCATAATGGAATTTGCCGAAACCTATGACGCTTGGATAAGCCCGGAGCTGGACAATATCTTCCAGACGCAACAAGCCGGTGATATTTCCGATATATTCGAAGTAGAAGGCATGTATTTTATCGTAAAGGTATATGACCGTATTGTAGACGAAGCAAATGTCGCAATCATGACAGAGATAATGCGCGAAAACTTCCTCATGGAGGAACGTGCCGAGGCTTTTTTTGACCTGACAAACGAATGGGTAGACCAAGCTGACAGAGATGTAAACATGCGTGCAATAAGTAGATTCTAAATATGCAGAGCATTAAAATAATAGCAAACGAAAAGCGTGACCGGGGTCTCTCCTATGCAAATGAGGTAAAGCAATTTTTGCATGGCAGAGGATACGAATCAGAAATAATACAGCCCTGCGAACAAATCCGCTCACTGTTTTGTGTGGTACTCGGCGGCGATGGGACTATGTTGCGTGTGGCGCATTATGCCGCGATTTATGATACACCTATGATAGGGATTAATTTGGGCAATCTGGGGTTTTTGACGGATGTTGACAGGTCAAACGGTTTGACCGCCCTATCCAATGTACTCGCAGGTAAGCATATTAACGAAAAGCGTATTATGCTGGAGTCGGAGTTTGGTACAGACGAAATCATTCCACTGCCGCAGAGGCTTTCGCTAAACGAAGCGTGTATAGGTAATCCGGGTAGGCTCGGCGAATACTCGATTTATGTCAATGAGCAATACATGGTCACGATGAGGGCAGACGCTATTATTGTAAGTACACCTACAGGCTCTACGGCCTACAGTCTGGCGGCGGGCGGCCCCATACTGGCACCCGGCGGGCAGATGGTCGCCATCACACCTGTTTGCCCGCATTCGCTAAGTGCAAGGCCACTGGTCGTCGGTACAAACGACACGGTGCGCGTTGTTGCAAAACAAAGCTCTGTCGTGCGTATAGACGGGCATAGAAAAGGCAATGTACTTTCGGGAGAAAGCATCTTTGTAAAAACATCAATGCATCGTGCCACGATTTTAAAAACGACCCAAACAAATTTTTATGCAACACTAAGAAAGAAGAAATTGCTATGAAGCAAGAACGCCAAAAGGCCATACTTGAGCTCTTGCGCAAGCAGGACATATATACACAAGAAGAGCTGACCCTCGTACTGAAACACAAGGGCTTTAGTGTTGCCCAGGCTACGGTGAGCCGTGATATACGTGAGCTTGGGCTTTTGAAAAAAAACACCCGCAAGGGACAAAAATATATTGTACCCGAAGGTACGGAGGTCTCACCGCTAAAACGAGTCTTTCGGGATGGGCTTGTTTCCATAGACTATGCGGGCAATATGATGGTACTTCGTACATTGAGTGGCATGGCAATGGCCGTAGCCGCCGCGCTTGATTCTATGAAATTCCCGGAAATCCTTGGCTCGGTGGCAGGCGATGACGTGATTATTTGTGTTGTAAAAACAAAAGCTGCCGCTGCGGCTTTATCGGAGAAGCTAAATGTTTACTAATCTGCGTATAAAAAATGTCGCCCTCATCGAAGAGGCAGAGGTAAACTTTGCGGCGGGATTAAATGTACTCTCAGGCGAAACAGGCGCGGGCAAATCCATAGTGGTGGACTCGATTAACTTTTTGTTGGGCGGGCGTACCTCTCGTGATTTAATCCGTGCCGGTGCCGATTTTGCATCCGTAGAGGGTGTCATGGATATAGCAGCCCCATTTTACGATTTTGTAAAAGAGGGGCTTTTTTCGCTGGGGTTGGAGCCGGAAGAGGGCCAGGTGATGCTCGCCCGCACCATGCAGACAGACACAGGCAAATCTTCTTGTAAAATAAACGGACGCACAGTCACCGTAGGTATACTCAAACAGGCTGCAGAGTTTTTAATCGAACTCCACGGCCAACATGAGCATCAACATCTACTTGACCCGACCAAGCAGTTGCAGATGCTGGATCAGTTTTGCGGGGATGAGCTGGCGGAACAAAAGACCGCGCTGGAGGGTTTGCTTGTAAAATACAAGGAAACAAACAAGGCTCTGAAGGCGTTGGCAGGAAGCGGCAATCAAAGAGAAGAACAAATCGAAATCTGGAAATTTCAGCTGGAAGAAATAGAGAGCGCGGCTCTGAAAGACGGCGAAGAGGATATATTGACTGCCAAGCGCAACCGTCTTAGCGGGTTGGAAAAACTAAGCAAAAACACCTCTTCCGTGGTGAGCCTGTTATGTGGTTTTGTCGCGCCCGGGCAACAAAACGCCGTGGACCAGACGGCAAAGGCGTTATCCCATTCCGCAGAGATTGCACGTCACGACCCTTCGCAGGAGAGCTTGCATCTGTCATTGGTAGACATACAAGCGCAGTTATCCGAAATCTCGCAGGACTACAAGGACTATCTTGACGAACTCGACGCAGACCCTCACGAACTGGAAAAAATCGAAACAAGACTGGACACAATCTATAAACTGAAAAAAAAGTACGGCGGCTCCTTTGAGTCTGTTTTAAAAAAACGCGATGAGCTGGCAGCAAATTTGGAAGGCTTGGAAAACAGCGAAGAAGAAATACGTCGGCTAAAGCATACGCTAAAAGGGATTTCTAAGGAAATAACCTCCCTCTGCGACGAAATGAACGCCCGACGCACGCATGGAGCCGCAAAAATCTCTGACTCGATTACAGAAAATCTGCGCGACCTGGGTATGCAAAATGCAAAATTTTTTATAGAAATAAGACGCAAAACTTCTTTTAGTCCACAGGGCAACTGCGAGGCAGAGTTTATGATTAGCCCAAACCCTGGCGAACCCGCAAAACCACTGCGCAAAACCGCTTCCGGCGGCGAAATGTCTCGTATTATGCTTGCAATCAAGACAATAATGACGGACAGGATTTCTACAGTAATTTTTGATGAGGTGGATACGGGCGTATCAGGTCGCACGGCACAGCAGGTTGCAGAAAAACTCATGAGTGTGAGTCGCACGCGGCAAATTTTATGTATCACTCATCTTCCACAAATCGCGGCTATGGCGGATACTCATTTTCTCATAGAAAAAACAGCGCGAAACGAACGCACCGTCACAAATGTAATGCCCCTACCCCAAGAAGAAATGATAAACGAACTCGCACGCCTGACAGGTGGTGCGACGATTACTGCCGCGACACTCGAAGCCGCACGCGAGATGAAGGCACAGGCCAATGAAATGAAGGAGAAAACATCATGATAACTATAGAAAAAGCCGTAATGCTTGAAAGCGAAAAGCTCCACAAAATGCAAGTCACCGCCTTTTCTTCATTACCGGGAAAATACCAAGACCATGACATAAATCCCGAGACGGAGACCGTAGAGCAGTTTAGAGCTAGGTTTTTGAATGCAAAAACCCATCACTACCGCATTCAGCTCAATAAAGAATGCATAGGTTACGCGAGGGTGGTCATGCTTGCCGACAATGGATATAAGTTATCGTCTTTATTTATTTTGCCCGCCTATCAAGGCAATGGATATAGCACACAGGCGATTGAAGGAATAAAAAGTATTTATCCGCAAGCAAAAAAATGGACACTAACAACCATATGCGACAATTGACATCACCTCACATGCAACTTACAATGCGTGTGAGGTGATTTTTTATGTTTAAAAAAATTTGCACCATAATTTTGATTTTCTTACTTATGCCCCACACCGTGTTTGCCCAAGAAACCGACTGGGATTTGACTTTGCCGTCCCTTGCAGAGACATTTAACGAGTATTTCCTATTCGGCAATATATGGAGCAATCGCGGGCAGATGGGAGACCCCACGACGGTGGACAAATATATCCACCACTACAATACCATCACAGCGTCAAACCTTCATAAGGTAGATGCTGTCCTTGGTGCCGCCCCAAATGCATGGGATTGGAACTGGGAAACGGCCGACTATATCGTAGACTTTGCAGAAGAAAACGACATGGCGATGGTATGGCATACATTGGTGTGGCATACGCAGTCTCGGGCATGGCTTACTACAGTCCCCGGCACAATAGAGCCGCTCACCCGCGCAGAGGCCATAGAAAACATGCATCGCTTTATCAGGACGGTGGCGGAGCGATACAGCGGTCGGATTTTTGCATATGATGTGGTAAACGAGGCCATCTATGCCGCGTCATGGCCGATGAACATGGACTGGCGACAAAATATGCGCCGTACAGGACATGGCCTTGAGGATGACAACCTTACTCGCACCCGTTGGTATGACGCTTTCGCAAACGGTGCAGTAGGAGATGAATGCGGCTCTGACTATGTATATTACGCATTCCGCTTTGCTCGCATTTATGACCCTTTTGCAGTCTTGTACTACAATGATTATAACGAATTTGAGCGTAACAAACGCGAGGCCATCGCACAGATGGTAGAGCAAATAAACGAACGCTGGCGCGACGACCCACTATACGACGGTCGCCTTTTAATAGAAGGAATAGGAATGCAATCGCATTACAATCTGCGCAACTGGCCGGGCAATATGCGTGTAGTGCGCGACGCAATCGAGCGTTTTATTGCAACAGGCGCACGTATTAGCATCACCGAGCTAAACGTATATCTCGAAGGCGGCGGCATAGTCCCCACCGATGATGCCTTGCCCGAGCTTTTTGTGGAACAAGCCACAAGATATTCTCAACTATTTAATATGTATCTAAATTTTGCCGACTATATCGAGCGGGTCACGTTTTTTATCTGGCAGGATTTGCCCGCACAGCAGGGCGCGTGGCGACGTTGGCCACATAGCCAGCATCCTGCCCTCTTCGATTTGAACCGCCAAGCAAAACCCGCCTTCCATGCGGTAATCGAAGCTGCAGAGGATAGGACTGCTAATATCTCCGTGCCTTTTGTAAATCCCGACTATCTCTTGGGAGAGCATCCCGAGCGTTTTGCCATACAGTTATCCGTTACACAAAATAACTTTGCACCCGTTTTGTGGCGTGTAGAAAGTGGCCAACTGCCCCCCGGTTTGGAGCTAATCCCCACCACGGGTGTTATCATGGGTAATTTCGAAACAAGCGGCGATTATTCGTTTACCATTGCCGCCGAGAATGCTCGCGGCTACGGTATGCGTATTTTCACAATCCGTGCAAGTGGTGATGAAGTCACCGTCACAGCCGACCGCTACCCTCTTGAGCCAATAATAGAAGAATACATCGCCGAGCCGATTCCACTCCCGACTCCAAATCCTACTCCAAGTCCAACCCCTGCTCCCACGCCAACGCCCACCCCTGCCCCCACCCCTGTCCCCTCGGAAGAAATTACCAGCACTCTCCGCGCAGGGCTTATTGTCCCTGTATTACTGGTTGCGGGCATCATCGGCGGCGCGGTATTATTAATAAAAAAACGCAGCATGTGAAAAAATGTTGACAAATTATTAACAAAGTATTAAAATACCCCTCGGAAGAAAAATTTTGGAGGGATATTTTTTTATGAAAGCGTTTTTACTTGGTATTTTATTTGCGGTTTTACTCGCACCTACAGTATACGCAAGCGATGTTTTTATGATGTCATCGGAGTATGTGATTTACATCCCGGACGAAAGCGACCCCGCTATTTTTATGACAACGGCAAGGCTCAACCTACGCCCCGAGCCCACGACAAGCAGCGAACGTATAGCCCTGCTCCCCGCAGGTCGCCGTGTAGAGGTTTTGGACTTTAATGATGGTGAATGGTATAAGGTAGATTACAATGGAACAGTTGGATTTATGTATGCGGCGCATTTGCGTGAGGTGTCTGACGGCGCACTCGCCCATGGCACTGTAGAGCTTTTGCACTGGAGCGAAGCTCGCGAAGTGTTGACACGCGGTACGATTTTTACACTCGTTGATGTTCGTACAGGTCTTTCTTGGCAAGCCGCTTCTTTCTCAAACGGCAACCATGCAGACATCGAGCCTATCACAGCAGAGGACACAGCAACAAAGCGTCAAGCTTTTGGAAGCTGGACATGGACACCACGCCCTGTGCTTGTGCTTATAAATGGCCGCACCCTTGCCGCTTCTGTTAACGGAATGCCACACGCAGGCTCCACACGCAGCGGCAACAACATGAACGGTCATGTATGCTTGCATTTCCTCGGCTCCACTACGCATCGCCCGGCGGCACAGCATGTACGCGACCACCAAAACGCCGTGCGCGAAGCATATAACACCGCACGTAGCTGGGAAACACCGCAAGGCGGAGAGACAAATGATGAACATTCTGTATAGAATCAAAAACAGCTTATTCGTAAACATTACAAACGCATGTCCTTGTGACTGCGTTTTTTGTATACGAAATTTATCCGATGGCATGAACGCAGGAGAATCCCTATGGCTGGAGCGCGAGCCGACCGTATCAGAAGTAGAGTCTGCCTATATCGCCCGCTCCGATTTGCAAGAACTCGAAGAGGTCGTTTTTTGTGGCTATGGCGAGCCAATGGAGCGGGCAGATGATGTAATCACGCTGGCGCAGTTTTTTAAAAAAAGCGGAAAGACCGTGCGACTCAACACAAACGGACTGGCGCGGCTCATCTCCGACTTTGATGTATCGCGCTTGCAGGGCGCGGTAGATATCGTCTCCATCAGCCTAAACGCTGATACCCAAGAAGAATATCTCCGCGTAACTCGTCCGAAATTTGGCAAAATCGCTTATGACGAAATGCTAAACTTTGCCCGCGATGCAAAAAAATACGCAAGCGTGACCCTCACCGTCGTAGGCGTAATCGAAAAACACCGCATAGTTAACTGCCAAAACATCGCACAGAATCTGGGTGTGGGCTTTAGGGTGAGGTGAGGGACGCAAGCAGAAGATGTTTTGGCTTGAACCTCTCAACCCCTTGTAAAATAGCTATTGCCGCTGGTGGTGTATTGTTATAAGGACATTTTTAATCAATGTCAAAAAAACGTGATGATTGCACCGTTTGTGGCACATACGGAATTTCACGGACAGAGGTTAAAACTAAGCCGAAAGGGGGGGGCAAGTCCTTATGAAGTACAACTGCACCAACAGAGCCAACAACATAATCTACCTAGACCATCACCGCAACCGTAAAAACCCACTAGGCAGATACGCCAAACTCCACCAATCATTTTTACAAACCCACCACCCAAATTTTTATAACAGCTTGTTAGCTTTATCAAAATTAGATGAGTGGTTACACACCATAGACGAGATAGCAAATAACCGTTTTGAAAAAGGTAAAAGGTTTGGCTACTCGCAAGCTGAAATTGAAAACACCTTATTCACAGAAGTGATTTATAACCTCCGATAGTGTGAATAATCTCCATACGTGCCACAGACTACTGCAACAGAAACGGAGGATTTTATGAAATCTACAAACACAAACAAGCACCTAAAAATTACCGCACTTTACGAACGACTATCAGTCGGTGATGAACGGCAAGGCAAAGACGAAAGCAATTCCATCAAGCACCAAAAAGCACAGTTAGAGGACTACGCCAAGCAAAACGGATTTACCAACATCAAGCATTATACAGATGATGATGTAAGTGGAAGATTTTTTGACCGCAACGGCTACCAAGGCATGATAGATGATATTGAACAGGGTAAAATTGCCGTTGTAATAATGAAGGATTTAACACGTTGGGGAAGGTCACACGTACAAGTAGGTCAAGGCTACGTTGTTAAAGTTGATACAGGGCATTTTCAGACCCTAGGGCGTGTAGCCACTATCAAAAGTTGAGAAAATAGATTATAATGACCATATGGAGATAAATGAAGAACAATACAACAAAATTAAACACGCACTA
>WRGY01000062.1 GCA_009786925.1 Defluviitaleaceae bacterium
CTTGTGTCAAGACGCTCTTTCAAATATAGCTGCATAACTTGTCATTTCTTTCGTGTTTTTGTCTCTTTTTACTGTCCGTGAAATCGGGAATGCCACAATTTCTGATTGTACTTCGTTCTTAGCGGTTTCATCATTTAAGGGTTGATAATCTCGCCCATCAAAACGCTCGTCGGTAATTGTAAGATTTTTTACCCTTGTCAATTTGTACATCCTCATGGCGTTTTTGGATAGGCAATACCCCTTTACATACCACGAGGTAGACTTAAACCAAAGCTGAACCGGCTCGACACGGCGAAAAGTCTTTTGGTTGTAGCTTGTTGTAGTAATCAAACTCTGCCACGTATTTTTCCAAAATAGCTGTTTTGAATTGATTAAAGTAGTCGTTGGCATTGCTCCAATCGGAAAAATCTACGGCCAGCCATTTTGTTGCAGTTTTGTTGAACATCATTGATAATTTTTTTAACACCTTATCTGTTTCGGAAACATTCATTTTTGACAGTCCATGCAAAGCGTCCAAAATTTCGTTTTGTTCCTGTTCACTTAAAACGGATTTGTTTAACACAGAGTTGGGCAAAAGACTAACGCCGCCGCCCTTTCCCTTTTCTGTATATATCGGAATCCCCGCCATGCCCAGCGTTTCTATGTCACGATAAATTGTGCGTCGAGATACGCCGAGTTGCTCGGCTAACACCCTCGCAGGCACGATTTTTCTGTGTAATAAGATGTATACTATCTCTAACAATCTCACGATTTGCATATTCATCACCAAGGCTATTGTATCATTTCCCCTTGCCATTTTCCCCAAAATATAGTTTAATACAAATTGACAAAGTCTAAGAAAATGTCCAAAATAACTGAAGGAGCTTCCGTATGGATTTGTTTGCCAGAGAACAACAAGTATATGATACTGCCGTGGGTACTTTGTTGGGCTTGGAGGAGGACTCTTTGCTAGAAATTTCCCATTATGGCAAGCTTGTTGAGGAGTATGGCAAGCTTTTAAAGCAGTTTAAGCAATACAAGCAGATGACAGGCTCGGCCGAGCGTGCCGTCACTCATATGGATACAGACAAGCACGAAATTTTGAGCAAGGTGCATTTTGATGTGCTTACAGGGATTTTTAACAAACGATATTTGCACGAAAACATGGACAGAGTCTTGGGGTCTATGGGGCGAGAAGGCGATAAGCTGAGTGTAATCCAAGTGGATATTGATTATTTCAAACAGTATAACGATACCTATGGGCATAACGCGGGAGACGAATGCCTTCGTTTTGTTGCAGATGTTTTAAAGACTTGCTTGTTCCGTGGGCAAGATTTTATTGCACGCTGTGGCGGTGAAGAGTTTATGGCTATTTTGCCATATACGCCGGAGGACGGTGCGCGCCTCGTGGCAGACCGTATGATAGAAGAAGTGCGCAGACTAAAAATACCTCACGCGGCAAACTCCGTAGCGGATTATGTCACCGTTTCGATTGGGCTGGTCTCGGGAGAACGTAATCCCACCGGCTGGTCGGCGAGTGATTTCTTTAGGCGTGTGGATGAGGCTCTTTTCCAAGCAAAAAACCGTGGACGCAATCAGTATGCGTATTTGGGGCTTACTTCAAATGGTTGATAATATGTTAACGCAATTAAATATTATGCTGGAAGGGCTAAAAAAGAAAGCTACAGCCCTCACGGATATTTTGAGCATTAGCGAAAACCAGCGCACCGTGATTGATAGCGAACTGCCTCTCGAAGGTGTGCGTCAGATGATTTTTGGCATGAATGAGGAAAAACAATCCTCAATCCGGGTCGTAAAAGACTGTGACGATATGTTTGAAAGAATGCTCAAAGACATAGGCGCGGAGTTGGATGCACAGCAAGAAAACTACAAACCACAAGTAAAGCTATTGCAAGAGCATATACGCATGGTGATGGACTTGGATGTGAGAATCCGCGTGACGGAAGAAGAAAACAACAATCGCCTCGACGAAAGGCGCGCTACAGAAATTCCGATTTCCGGCGGAATCAAACCAAAGGTGGCCATGCCTATGGACAGCGCGAAAGTCTTGAATGCATACAAACAGGGCAAAACTAACTATAAGGGATAGGATTCGGTGATTTTTTGGATTATTCACAACATGGTAATAAAAAATTAAAGCGCGGCCCACATGCTACGCGAGTGCGTAACAAAGTCGGACTGCTTATTTTGCGTGTGAGCATTGCGGTTGTATTGGTACTGGGGTTTGCGGGCTTTGGTGCGGGGATTGGAGTATATTTTGGGATTTTGGATGCGGCTCCCGATTTGGATATACGCGGATTGGGACCTATTTCGCCGCGGGTTTTCGGCATTGCTACCGGATTGGGATACGAAGATGTACAGCTTAGTTCCTTTATCGTCTGCGCACGCACGAGTGAGCAACGCGAGGTACTCCATGCAGGGCTTAACAGGACTTTTGCACCGCTCAGTCTTATGCCGCAACATCTGATTTATGCCTTTGTGGCAATCGAGGATGAGCGGTTTTTTGAGCATAATGGTATAGATATACAGAGTATTATGCGTGCTGTATATGTTGCATTTGCACCCGACAGAGGCACGGAGGGCGGCAGTACCCTTACACAGCAGCTTGTAAAAAATATGTTAGGTGTAATGGACAACACTTTTATTACAAAATTGCAGGAACAACATCTTGCAATCGAGTTTGAGCGACATTTGCGAGAAGAATTTGCCGCGCTTGGCTACGACGACCCGCATATGGCGACTAAAAATTTTATTCTGCAATCCTACTTAAACGAAATCAGCCTCGGGCGACAAAACTACGGTGTTGTTGCGGCGGCTAATTTTTATTTTGATTTATGTGTATCCGAGTTGTCTGTTGCGCAGTCGGCGGTCATTGCTTCTATTACACAGGCACCTTCACGGCTCGCGCCCGACACACGGCCGCATAACAACTGGAGACGCACAAGATTTGTATTGAGAAATATGGAGAGGCTTGGCTTTATCACAGCAGAGGAATACGAAGAGGCTACAGCCGAACGCCAAGTAATTGACCCCATTACGCTGGAGCCTATGTATGATGAGGACGGCGAGCCGATTATGCTCGGTGTGGTTTTTGATACAATCTATCGCCGACATGACGGCGGTATACGTCGCATGATGGTAGAGTTTGACTGCTTTACCGATGCATTGCTCGACCAAGTGACAGAGGATTTGATGCGTGAGCATAACA
The DNA here is from genome assembly GCA_009786925.1 of Defluviitaleaceae bacterium. Taxonomy (GTDB): domain Bacteria; phylum Bacillota; class Clostridia; order Lachnospirales; family WQUN01; genus WQVC01. The sequence goes on from WRGY01000062.1 coordinate 3,209, forward strand.
TCACACGAGACCAGGCTAATCATAGGATTTTTAATACAGGGCTTACTATTGAGTCTACACAGGATTTGACAAAACAGGGTATCGTTGACCGTGCTTTTTTGGATGATTCGCTTTGGCCCGGTGTCGGACAAGGGTTTTCAATAGAAGTGCGCCACGAAATCAGTATGTTTAATACAATCACACAATTGCCGCGCCACTATGCTCAAGAGCATATTGTAAACAATGTAGAAGAAGCCGAAGCCTTTATCGAAAACATGCGTGAGCGCGTAACCCATTTTGGTGACGAAATCACAAGCCAGCGCACATTTAAAGTGCCGCAACCGCAAGGTGCGTTTGTACTACTCGACCATCACACGGGACATGTACTGGCATTACGTGGTGTGCGTGGCGAAAAGGACGCTAACCGTGCCTTTAACAGGGCAACCCAGACTGTCCGTTCTCCGGGCAGCCAAATGAAGCCGCTTGTGCCTTTTGTACCGTTGATTGAGCTTAACTTGGCACAGCCGTCCACCGTTATTGATGATATTCCCTTCCTTTTGTTCAACCCCGGAGGTGAGGACTGGTCGCCTTCAAATCACTGGAGCAACCCACCCTACCGCGGGCTGTCTACCGTGCGCAACGCGATTTATGCATCGGGCAATGTTGTTTCGGCGCGGGCGGCGGCAGATACGAGTATTCCTCATGCGGGTGTGCCTACGATGAAGCGTTTCTTAGAAGAAATGGGCATCAGTACGCTGCAACCCACGGACGGAGCCGCCATGGTCTTGGGCGGGATGGCAGGTACATTGCTCATCGAACTGGCGGGCGCGTATGCCACAATAGCAAATGCAGGTGAGTTTAATCGCCCCGTGTTGTATACTCGCGTGCTTGACCACGAAGGCAATATTTTATTGGAAAACGAACATAACCCGCATAGGGTAATGCGTGCTACCACGGCTTATTTGCTTACACATTCTATGATAGACACCATCACACGCGGTACAGGCGGACGTATTAACTGGACGGCAGACTCGGGACTGCGCGGGCAAATTACCATAGCGGGCAAGACAGGTACTTCACAACGTAACCGTGACCTTGGGTTTGCGGGATATACGCCTTATTTTACCGCCGCGATTTGGATGGGTAATGATAATAACTCCGCTATGCATAGCCGTGCGCGTGATTTTCATACACCGCTTTGGCGCACCATTATGGAAGAAATCCATTTAGAATTAGAGCCGCGCCGTTTTGAACGCCCTTCGGGGATAGTAGGAGCGGCGGTATGTTTGGACTCGGGACATTTGCCTACGGATTATTGCCATCGCGACAGCCGCGGTTCTCGTTCGCGTAATGAAATTTTTGCCGCGGGTATGGTTCCCACACAGTCATGTGCCGTTCATCAGGAAAAAACATATTGCACCGAGTCGAGAATGCTTGCTACAGAGCATTGCCCCTATTGGACGGTTGTCACACGCGTAGGCATAGTGCGTGCCATGCCCATTGATGATATAGAAGATGTGGTGGGCGACCGTGTGCATGAGTTCCCGCTATATGTCAGGGAGGGGCTAACCTGTACCTACCATACATGGGGTGGATTTTTTGGCGGAAGTCCAAACGAGGAATGGATATGGAACCATGACTTTGGCATGATGATACGTAATCCAAACTTTGTACCGCCGCAGGCTCTGACCGAGACAGGGGATGAACCCGAAGGGCAGGCTCCGCCTCAGCACTCGCCGTTTTTGCCTGCTGTACCACCACCTGGCGACGAGGGGCATGTCACAACGGTAGAACTCCCGGGGCTTAATTAGTGTTTTCTCACATATCTGTTTTGCCGCATGAGGCGGTGGACGGTTTGATGCTAAAACCCGACGGTATTTATATAGACGGGACACTGGGTGGTGGCGGGCATAGCGCGATGATTGCAGAACACCTTGTTGATGGCCGCATTGTCGGCATAGACCGCGACGAAAACGCAATATATGCCGCTACAGCTCGTATTAGCTCGAAAAATTTTGACGCTGTTCGCGGAAATTTTCATGATATGCGTGAGATAGTACAGGGGCTTGGCATAGGCTCTGTGGATGGGATTTTGTTGGATTTAGGGATTTCTTCTCATCAGATTGATACCCCCGAGCGTGGATTTTCTTTTAGATATGATGGGCCGTTGGATATGCGCATGGACAAGCGTTCGGCACTGTCTGCCTTCGACATCGTAAATAAATACGATGAAAAGACATTGACAAAAATTTTTTTTGAATATGGTGAAGAGCGTCACTCGCGTCGTATCTCACGCGCCATCTGCACGCGCCGAGAACATGCCCCAATCGAAACAACCCTACAGCTCGCCGAAATCATAGAATCAGCACAGCCAAAACATAATAAAGTCCCGCACCCTGCGATGCGTACATTTATGGCATTGCGGATTGCAGTCAATGATGAGCTTGACCCGCTGGGCGCGTTTATCCGTGACGCGGTAGGATTATTAAAAAAGGGCGGGCGTTTTGTGATTATCACTTTTCACTCGCTGGAGGACAGGATTGTAAAGACGACTTTTGCAAAGCTGGCTTCGCCTTGCGAATGCCCGCGTGATATACCGTATTGTGCTTGTGGGCGTGTTCCTTCACTGAAAGTAATCACACGCAAACCCATCCTTCCTTCTCAACAAGAACTCACCGCAAACAGCCGCGCTCACAGCGCGAAGTTACGTATAGCAGAGGCGGTCTAAGATGAAAAAACAAAAAGGACAAGTCATACCATTTGACCCGAACGCGCCTAAAAAGCTGATTTCCGGGAACAAAGTATATATAGTGTCTCGTGAGGCGTGGCAAAACTTTCCGTGGAAAAAGCTTGCTTTTACGTTTTTTGTGATTTTGCTCGGGGGTGTAGGCTCGGCGGCATTCCAAGCGCGCAACACAAATATCCGGACGGATATAAACACACTGGAGCGCCAACTGCGTACACTCAATGCCGATAATTTTGCATTGGAGTCACAACTGCAAGACCGCTATACCTTTGCAGAAATCGAAAGAATCGCTACGGAGCGGCTGGGTATGTCACATCCCGATGCTTCGCAGATAATCAACATACATGTACCGCGTGTAGGTGGCGTTACACTTAATACCGCTGACTATGCACTTCCGCAACATAATTATTTTTGGAGCGATGTGAGAGAATTTTTGACCGGATTTTTTAATCAATTTTTTGGGGGATAGACTATGAGCAGACGCAGACCGCCGCAGAGGCCACAAAAAAAACGCAGGAGGCGCAGACCACCTGCTCCGCTGGCAGTGAGACGCTTAAACAGGGCATTGATTATGGCTGTGTTTTTTACTCTATGTATTTTTGGGCTAATCGGGCGGATGTGGTTTTTGCAAGAAACATATGGCGATGACTATAACCAGTTTGTTGCAATGCAACGTGCGGCGCGTGACAGGGATAATGTCAATGAGGTCTTTGCACCTATGCGCGGTGGTTTTGTGGACAGGCATATGCAACCTATCACAGGTACACAGCAGGTCTTTACCGTCACACTTAATGCACAGGCTTTGCATTTGAGACATCAAGCGGCACAGCGCAACAACTCCGATGTGGATGTCCGCGACGAAATCATCAACGCAATCACTGTCGCACTTAATATGCCGCGTTTTGAGATTACAGAAATATTGCTCGCAGACCATGAAGGAAATCTGGTACAACAATCAGGGCGATACAGACGTGTTTTGCGTCATGATGTCCCTGCAGAGATTGCAATACCCCTCACAGAAATGTTTGCCGAAGTCAATAGGGAAGAAACATCCCTGCGGTGGTATCAAGACCCGTTTTTTGCACCACAGGTCGTAGGGTTTATACGTGGTGATTATATCTGGGGGCTGGAGGCGCAGTATCGTACACAGCTCGAAGGCGAACAGGGTCGAAATGTTTTTGCACAAGGCGAAACAGAAACAATCCCTGTACGAGACGGTTTTACTATGGTAACGACCCTCGACGGCGACATCCAACGACTTGCGCAATACCATGTAAACCGCGCATTTGCGATGCATGAGTCACGCTTTGCGGGCATGATTGTAATGGAGCCGTTTACGGGAGAGGTGCTGGCGATGGCGCAAGCCCCGACTTTCGCTCTTGATGACCCGCTCAATTCCGATTTTTTTACCTGTCCTCATTTGCAAGAAATTTGGCCTTATCTTGATAGCGGGCAACAATTAAACCAAGTCATGACACTTTGGCGTAACTATCATACAACCCGAAGCAGTGAACCCGGCTCTACCTTTAAGCCCTTTGTAATCGCCGCCGGCATAGAAGAAGGTGTAATCAATCGTAATACGCCGTTTTTTTGCGAAGGCCGTCGCGAAATCATAGACCAAGAAGTATGGTGCCATAGCCGCGACTGGGGCTGTGGGTCACTTTCTCTGCGCCGCGCACTTTATCGCTCTTGCAACCTTGCAATGGCGGATATTAACCGCGCACTCGGGCGTGATTTGTTCTATCGCTATCGCGGCTATTTTGGATTTGGCGAGCGTACTGGCATCGACCTCCCCGGCGAAGAATGTGTTTCCAGCCCATATGTAATGTATCCTTGGCATAGGCTAAATCCTGTAGAAATGGCGACTTCTTCTATGGGGCAGGGTTTTAATGCCACCACAATGCAGATGATAACCGGTTATGCCGCTCTCATAAATGGCGGAAACCTCATGCGTCCCTTCTTGGTATCCCAAATCGTGGACAACCAAGGCACAGTCGTACAAGAAACTCTGCCGACTGTCACACGCCGTGTTATTTCTCCGGAGACATCCGACTTTATCCGTGAGGAAATGCGCTATGTAGTAACCATGCGCCCCGGTGTGGGTGAGCTTACCAGTACAGGCCATCAGCTCTACATCCCCGGCCACTCCATCGGCGGAAAGACAGGTACGGCGCAACAAGGTGTGCGTGCCGAAGGGATTAGTAACCTGACATACATCGCATTTTTGCCTGTAGAAAATCCTCAATTTTTGGTACTCATGACCATCGACAACATCGTCGATACAGAACGCCGCATGTTTGCGGGTAACACCGTGGCACCACTTATGCGTGACTTTTTCCTGGAACTTATCAGGATTAGAAATATCCAACCCGCAGACGACAGTGTAGGTGTGATGACCCCTGAGCTTTTTGGCACACCCATGCCCGACCTCGGCGGCCAACGCCTCACCGACGCAGTGCGAAATGTAATAAACATGGGTACCGGCGGGTTCCAAGTAGTGGGCGGCGGTACCGTGGTGTCACATCACTGGCCACCATCGGGTAGCCCGATGCCGGAAAACGCGACCATCATCTTCTACATGGATAATGACACAAGGATAACAGAGCGTATGGTCTCCGTCCCCGATGTAACAGGCTTGTCGGTAGATACGGCAAACTTTATTCTGTTAGAATCGGGTCTGCCGCCTGTGTTGTTTACCGACCGTCGCGCAGATAACAACGACGACGACTTTAACCCAAGGACAGCTCGACCCGAAGCGGCACAAGCAGACGACGAAGCGGCTGCAACGGCCCAACCATTGCCGTATTTTGTGCATCAACAATTCCCTGCCCCCGGCTCCGAAATCGAGCAGGGGACTCAGGTAATTATTAGAGCGAGGTAGTCACAAAGTTAACTATTTTTTTAGGCACATATATTTCTTTTACAATTTTCACATTTGCCAGCTTGTCTGCCAATGCTTCTTTGGCTTGCGCGATGACGGCTTCTTTGTCCGCGCCTGTTGGTATTTGAATATTTCCGCGTAGTTTGCCGTTTATTTGCATGGCGATTTCTACTGTGTCGGATACCAGCATTGCGGGGTCATATTTTGGCCATGTTTGTATAAAGACAGTGTCGGGGTGTCCCAGATGCTCCCATATTTCTTCTGCGATATGCGGCGCGAAAGGTGACAGCAAGACAGCCAATGCCTCCAAAGTGGCAGTAGGGATGGAAGCGCATTTTGCCAATGCATTTGTGTATTCCATAAAGCCACTCACCACGGTGTTTAGGCTTAGGTTATCCAAGCGGGTGGTGATGTCGTGGATAAGGCGATGGCGAAGTCGTGCATGGTCATCACTGTCCTCACCTCGAGGTGTTTCGGCAACCAGCCGCCATACCTTGTTTAGGAAGCGGTATACGCCGTCTATTCCGTTATCCAGCCATTCTGCATCGAGTTCCGGCGGGCCGATAAATAACTCATACATACGTAATGCATCACAGCCATAGCGCGGCAAAAGCTCATCGGGAGATACGCCGTTGCCTTTGGATTTTGCCATCTTCATGCCGTTTTTGTTTATCATGCCTTGGTTGAATAATTTTACAAAAGGCTCTTGGAAGTCCACCGCACCTATGTCATACAAGAATTTTGTGTAAAAACGTGCATACAGCAGATGAAGCACGGCATGTTCTACACCGCCGACATAGTAGTCAACGGGGAGCCATTTTTTCAAAGCTTCGGGTGAAGCCAAAACGTCTGAGTTGTTAACATCGGCATATCTCAAGAAATACCATGACGACCCTGCCCATTGTGGCATGGTATTTGTTTCGCGTTTTGCAGGTTTTTTGCATTTTGGGCATGTGGTATTTACCCATTCTGACACAAGCGAAAGTGGAGACTCACCTGTATCGGTGGGTTGATAGGATTCTACCTTGGGTAGCAAAACAGGAAGGTCTTTGTCGGGAACAAGCACAGGCCCGCATAGGTCACAATGTATGACCGGAATCGGCTCGCCCCAATAACGCTGACGCGAAAAAACCCAGTCGCGGAGTTTGTAGTTTACAGTTTCTTTGCCATTGCCGTTTTGTGCCAGTATAGCTGTGATGGCTTTTTTTGCTTCGGGGACGGAGAGTCCGTTTTGCCCGTCAGAATTGACAAGCACACCGTCGCCTATATATGCTTCTGACAGCGGCTCGGCAGAGGCCACCCCTGTTGCAGAAATCACTTCAACTATAGGAAGTCCAAACTTTGTTGCAAATTCAAAATCCCGTTCATCATGTCCGGGTACACACATAATCGCACCTGTGCCATAATCAGCCAAAACATAGTCTGCCACCCACACAGGCATATCTGTACGACCTGTGATGGGGTTTGTGGCATAGGCTCCCGTAAATACGCCTGTTTTTTCTTTGTCCGCCATGCGGTCTACATTTGAACGCGAAGCGGCTTGGCGCACATATGCTTCTACATCAGCTTTATATTCTGCCGTTACAATCTCGCTGACAAGCTCATGCTCGGGTGCCAATACCATAAATGTCGCGCCATACAGGGTATCAGGGCGAGTGGTGTATGCAGTTAGCGTTACTTTGCCGGTTTTAGCCAAAACATCTACGTCGAAATTGATTTCGGCTCCATGGCTTTTTCCTACCCAGTCAGACTGCATCTTTTTTACCTTTTCGGGCCAGTCGAGGCCTGACAAGTCGGCTACAAGTCGTTCGGCATACTCTGTGATTTTAAGCATCCACTGGCGCAGGTTTTTTTTAGTGGCTTCGCCACCGCAACGTTCGCATACGCCGCCTACGGCTTCTTCGTTTGCCAGTACTACTTTGCAATCGGGACACCAGTTGAGCGGCATTTCCTTTTCGTATGCCAGCCCTTTTTCAAACATACGCGCAAATATCCACTGCGTCCATTTGTAATATGAGGGGTCGGTGGTGTCTATCTCGTAGTCCCAGTCGTAGAGGGTACTCATTTCACCGAGTTGGCGTTTCATCGCTTCGACGTTTTCTTCTGTAGAAATCGAAGGATGGATACCTTTTTTGATTGCATTATTTTCCGCAGGCAGACCAAATGCATCCCATCCCATAGGATGCAGTACATGAAAACCCTGCAAAACCTTGTAGCGGCTCAATACATCACTAAGTACATATCCGCGCCAATGCCCAACATGCAATCCACTCCCCGAAGGATACGGAAACATGTCCAAACAATAAAACTTTGGCTTTTTTTCTGTATCACGCTGTACAGGCGATGCCGCCCAACGTTCACGCCATTTTTTTTCTATTGTTTTGAAGTCGTATTTTGACATTTTTATCACAACTTTCTATTGGATTATCGAGCATATTTTAAGATTTTGTCAATTATATGTCAATTGTATGAACGGAGAGCGTAGGCTTTTTTGTTTACACGTTAAATTTGGAGTGATACAATATCGAAAAAACATAGCGAAATCAACAAAAAGGGATGACATAATGATTTCGAAATTAAAAAATTTATCCAAGAACGATAAAAAATTAATTATAACTTTTTCTGCGATAGCGGTAGGGCTTATCATCGCTGTAGTGGGCGCCGCGTTTTTTCTTAATTTTAGGGGGCGTGGCGATGGTGGGTATGAGAGCTATGCAGAAAACGGCGAGGTCTCGGCAGGCGGCACAACAACTGCCTCCATGCCAAACGGACTCGTTGAGGATGATGAGATTGACGATTTCGAAATCGCACCTGCC
>WRGY01000063.1 GCA_009786925.1 Defluviitaleaceae bacterium
TACCCCTGCACCTGCCACACCCGCACCTGCTACTACTGACCCGGCACCGCCGACAGGTGGCGAGCGCACAATCATCAGGCTTGCGGTACAAGGTGACAGCACCCCCGCAACACGCGCACTTTTGGATGCATTTAATGACTCGCAGGACAACTATTATGTGTACTGGGTGGAGATGACAAACGACTCTGCCGTGATGCGTGAGCAACTACTTACATCTTTGCGTGCGGGTAGTGCCGAGTACGATGTTGTTTCACTCGACGTGGTATGGGCCGGGGAATTTGCTTCTGCCGGCTTTATTGAGCCACTCGACGTTTTTATGCAAAACAGCGGTCTGCGTGTACCTCAGTTTAATGCAGGCTCTATGGCTTCGGGAAGATATAGTGCGCGTCAGTTTGTACTTCCGTTTTTCCCCGACCTCGGTTTCCTGTATTTCCGCAGTGACATTGTTTCCGCAGAAAACTATGCAAGGCTGGTATCAGGCAATTTTACCTTTGAGGAACTCTACGAAATGGCCAACACATATATGGGCGAAGGCGGTACAACCTACGGTATGGTATACCAAAGCGCGCTATACGAAGGTCTAACCTGTAATATTAACGAATTTACTTCAAACTGGACGGACATCCGTGGCGGTCTGGAAATGATGCGTCGTTTTACAGACTCGGACATCACACCCGCAAACATCCTTAACTTTACAGAAGGCGAGACCCACAACGCCTTTATCCACGGTCAAGTTGTGTTTGCACGTAACTGGCCTTATCAGTGGGGCATGGTTGCCTCCGAAGGTACGATTGACCAGTCCCAAGTATCAGTAGCACCACTACCCGGTGGCGGAACAGTAGGCGGCTGGCTTCTTGCCATGAACGCCAACAGCGAAAACAAAGACGGCGCGTGGGCTCTTATGGAATTTATGGCGACACATGAGGGTCAACAAATCTTTAGCACAGTGGGCGGCTATCTCCCGGGCTTTAACGATACACTTAATGACCCGGCAGTAATAGCGGGCAACGAGCTTTTGACAAAAGAAGGTTTCCAAAATGCTCTGCTCACAACAATCGCACGTCCTGTTTCCGCAGAATACGCTCGTGTTTCTGACCAAATCCAACGCGCAACACATGGTTTCTTGGCAGGTAGCGTAGACTTGGACACAGCAGTATCCGAAATCGAAGCGGCTTTGGCCGAATAGTGTTTACAGGGGAGGCTGTATCATGCGAGACAGCCTCCCCCTTCTTTTGGAGGTGTTCCGATGATAAAAAGAATTACCTTTAAACAATTTTTATTCATCCTTCCGTTGTTATTGATATTAGCTGTATTTTCTGTTTTCCCCATACTTAGTTCATTTGTTTATACTGCGTTTGATTATCGTCCTACCGACCCGACACGCGCAAGTCTGTTTTTGAGTGAATCCTTTAATTCCGGCGGGTTTCATGAGGATGGTTTTTTTCTAACGTTTTTTTTGGGTGATGTGGCTTTTGAAGTGCCTACAGACGAGGGCGCGGCAGAGGTCGCTGCCATACAACAATATGTAGATGATTTTATTGTAAGATTTTATGGCGAAGATGTAAGGAGAATCACTAATTCCGAAATCGCAGAAATCAACGAGTTTATAGACTCTCTGGATGTTCGGCTTACGGCTTTTTATGTCAGATACTCTGATACGGAGTTTTTCCGAAAAGATGATACATTTACACTTATCGAAAGTATGCGTCGCCGTTTTATTGAGCCAAACTTTATCGGTTTAGAAAATTACAGGAGCTTGATTCAGGATTCGCGGTTTTTGTCTGCGCTTAGGATTACGCTCACGTTTACATTTATTTCTGTTTTCTTTGAGCTTGTGCTTGGTATGGCACTTGCACTCATTATGAACAGAGCAATACGCGGCATAGGGATTGTGCGTACCGTCGCGCTTATTCCGTGGGCGATACCTACTGCTGTTGCCGCGCTCATGTGGAGCTATCTCTATGACGGAAGCAGTGGGATTGTTGCACATATTTTTTCGCAAGTGGGGCTGATTGAGTCACCGCAGACTATGTTGCTTACGGCAAGCGGCGCGATGGCTTCGGCCATATTGGCGGATGTCTGGAAAACTACACCATACATGGCTCTGCTACTACTATCCGGCTTGCAAATAATAGACAGCGGTCTATACGAAAGTGCGGCGATAGATGGCTCGGGGCGTATAAAGACATTTACTAAGATAACATTACCGCTTATGAAGTCCTCAATCCTTGTCGCACTCTTATTCCGTATGTTGGATGCCTTCCGTGTATATGACCTGATTGCTGTATTGACAGGTGGCGGCCCGGGCGGCGCGACGGAAACGCTTTCGATTTATGCGCATAGGCTCATGATTGGTATGAACGACTTTGGCTACGGCTCTACGGTTGTTATTGCAATGTTTGTATGTGTTGCTATCATCGCGTTTTTCTTTGTAAAAGTCCTTGGCGCAGAAATATTTAAAAATGAATAGGGGTGACTGACATGAAAAAGCTAGTTTTTGCGGCTGTTACTGTGGTCATTTTAGGTTTTTTGGCGATTAGCATTTTCCCATTTTTTTGGATGGTAGTAACCTCTGTAAAACCAAGCAGTGAAATATTTGGCGCAAATGCGTTTAGGGTTATTGCAGAAAATCCAACTTTGAGCAACTACACCACGGTTATGTTTGAAAAAAACATGCTCCGTGCGATAGGCAACAGTATGGTCGTTTCTTCTATTACTATGCTATATGTGGTGATTATCGCCTCCATGTCCGCATATATCATCTCTCGCTTTAGTTTTAAGGGTAAAAATCTGCTCATGGGCTTTATTTTGAGTGTCTCTATGTTCCCGCAGATGATTATTGTCGGGCCTGTTTTTAATATGTTTCATAATTTTGACATGCTAAACAGTTATTGGGTTGTGCTTCCTTATGCGACCATCACCTTGCCCATTGCTGTTTGGATTATGGTGACACATTTTAAGCGGATTCCGCTTTCGGTAGAAGAGGCGGCTCAGATTGACGGATGCTCTGTATGGCGCACTCTCTGGCAGATTATTTTTCCGCTTGCCGCTCCGGGTGTTTTTACCACCGCGATTATGACTTTTATCGCCGCATGGAACGAATTTCTGCTTGCGTCTACACTTAACGTAAATATACGTTTTCATACTGTGCCTGTGGCAATAAACTCACTGCGCACACAGTTTGCTATTTTGTGGGGAGAAATAACCGCTGCGGCAGTTGTTGTCATTATTCCGACATTGCTTATCGTTTTATTGTTCCAAAAGCAAATTATTTCAGGAATCGTGAGTGGGGCGGTGAAAGAGTGACATGAATGACAGACTATTAGAAGAAACACTTTATCATGTTGCAAATGGGTATATTGGTGTGCGTGGTTGTTTTGAAGAAGGCCATAAAGGCGAGAGTATCCGTGGATGCTATATAAACGGGTTTTATGACACAGTGCCATTAAATTATCCCGAAAAACTATATGGCTTCCCCGATGAGGCGCAGAGACTTGTCAATCTGCCCGATGTCCAGACAATCAGGCTCTTTATGGACGGCGAAGAGTTTTCGCTTTTTTCGGGAGAGGTTTTGGGGCATAAGCGTAAGCTTGATACACAAAAGGGTGTAACATACAGAGATATACTGTGGAAAAATGAAAAAGGTACGTTCGAAATCAAAATAACCCGCATGGCAAGCTTTGTGCATCCCGAACTTTTTTTGATTGTCTACAGCGTAAAAAGTGTGGATTTTAGCGGCGAAATCGAGCTTGCCTGTAATATAAACTGCGATGTCTCAAATTTTACAGACGAAAACGACCCCCGTGTAGCTTCCGAAAAAATCAAGCACATTTTTATGGATACAAATAAAATTGTGGGCGATGTTTCTATCGTGGAGTGCAAAACCGCTGTGTCAAAACTGGGGCTATCTATATGCAGGCAGTTTGTAGCAGGCGGTGATATTGCACATTTTGCAACAAAAAATGGTTGCGAAACGCGGATTAAATCAAAAATTTTGCCAAACCAAAGCTTAACAACAGAAGTCTACACCATCCTAAGTGACACCCGCAGAAGAAATAACCCAACACAACATGCCCTGGAAAAGTTAAATGAATGCTTTAACCTCGGCGCGGAAAATCTTTTGCAAGGGCAAGCCGATTTTTTGGCGGATTTTTGGATGTGCGCAAGGGTAGATATCGGCGGATGTGACGAACTCAACGACGGCATGGAATTTAACCTATACCAGCTTTTGCAAAGCGCGGGACGCGACGGGATTTCAAATGTAGCCTCTAAGGGTGTGTCGGGTGAGGGATATGAGGGTCATTATTTTTGGGATACGGAGATTTATATTTTTCCGTTTTTCTTATTCACACAGCCCGAGACTGCCAAACAGCTTTTGCGCTTTCGTCTTAACACCCTGGACGGTGCAAGAAATCATGCGATAGTCATGGGGCATAAAAAGGGAGCATTATATCCATGGCGCACTATTTCCGGTAGTGAGTGTTCTTCGTTTTTTCCTGCCGGGTCGGCTCAGTATCACTTGACCGGCGATGTCGCCCACGCATTTATACAATATTATTATGCTACAGATGACTTAGATTTTATGCAATACGGCTTGGAGGTTTTGCTGGAGACGGCGCGGCTTTGGCTCGATACTGCAAACCTTGGCAGTGACAGAAAATATCACATCCATAGCGTAACCGGTCCGGATGAGTATACCTGCTGTGTGAGTGATAACTACTATACAAATCGAACCGCACAGCATAACTTGCTCGGTGCAGTCGAGGTATATGCGCGTCTAAAAAAAGCGGGCCTGCATAGTTTCGCATCCGATAAAATTAATTTTGATGAGTCAGAACTTTTAGAATTTGCTCGCGTAGGTAATGCGATGTTTTTGCCATATGACGAAAAGCTGGGCATCCATGCGCAGGATAGCAGTTTTTTGACAAAACCTGTTTGGAATTTGGATGATACGCCAAAGGAAAAATTCCCATTGCTTCTCCATTATCACCCACTGTATTTATATCGTTTTCAGGTATGCAAACAGGCCGATACGGTGCTTTCGCATTTCCTTTTCGAAGATGGTGTTAGTGAGGATGTGTTACGCAAAAGCTATTTGTACTATGACAAAATAACGACCCATGACTCGTCACTTTCTGTTTGCGTTTTTGGCATAATGGCTTCGCGGTTAGGTTTTTATGAAAAAGCATATAGCTATTTTTCTGAAACCGTCCGCGGCGATTTGGATAACACGCATGGCAATACAAAGGACGGACTGCATGTTGCAAACCTCGGCGGCTCTTGGCTTGCTGTAGCATGTGGATTTGCGGGGCTAAGGCTACGCAAAAACGGTCTGCATTTCCGTTTTAGCTTGCCGAAACAATGGGAGGAGTACTCCTTCCGAGTGCGTTATCACGGCAGTCTGCTCAAGGTAAGTGTCGGCAAGGAAAGCAAGGTCGAACTGCTTAGCGGTGGCAGTGTGACTGTTTTTATTGATGGAGTGGAGACAAAAATAAAATGAACATTTATGATTTCAAATTAATAATATTTGACTTAGACGGCGTGATTGTTGATACTGCAAAATACCACTATCTCGCGTGGAAGGAGCTGGCCGACACACTCGGTTTTGATTTTACGCATGAGCATAATGAAAGGCTGAAGGGTGTATCGCGTACCCGCTCGCTAGAAATTTTATTGGAAGTGGGTGGGTTGACGGACGCTTTTTCTCAGGAAGAAAAAGAAAAAATGGCTGTTGCAAAAAACAAACGTTATGTCGAATATATCAGCACTCTAACAAGCGACGATATATTGCCCGGTGCTAGTAAATTTTTGCAAAAGCTAAGAGCCGTCGGTATAAAAACAGCCATAGGCTCTGCAAGCAAAAACGCCCCGGAAATACTGGAGAGACTCGGGATAACAGACCTTTTTGATATAATAATAGACGGCAACTCTACGCAAAAAGCTAAACCCAATCCCGAGGTATTTGAACTCTCGGCGCAGAGATTAGATATTGCATCGGAGCAATGTGCCGTTTTTGAGGATGCACAGGCAGGTATAGATGCCGCGCTTGCCGCAGGTATGACGGCCATCGCTGTAGGCAGTCCCGAAGTCTTGTATGGCGCAAGTATGTATGTAAGAGGCGTAGGCTGTGTCGCGAATTAATTTATTAAATACAAAATAATCCCTCGATTCATGGGGAGTGTCCAACGCGCCCCGGACACTCCCGCATACTCTATACTACCATAAAAAGCATCATTTGTTTCGCATGTCATACTATGGCAGGTTGTATTTGTTTTCCATCGAGTGCGGCGGCGAGTGCGTCTTGCAATTTTGAGAGGTCGGCTGTCATGCTTGTTGGTTTTTTTATTGGATTATCCTGTCCGTAGGGGACAAAGTAGAAATTTTTTGTGTTATATAGTTTTGCGATATTTACATAGTTCATACCCAGTGCGTCGTTTGTGAACAGGGCAATGAGGATGGGTTTTCCGTTGCGGATGGTGGCTTTTGTAGCCAGCAGAAGTGCGTTGTCAGATATGCCGTTTGCGAGTTTTGCCATTGTGCTGCCCGTGGCGGGAGCGATGACCATGATGTCCATGGGGTTATCCGGGCCGAGTGTTTCGGCTTCGGTGATTGTGCTGATTACGTCGCGGCCTGTGATTTCCTTCACCTTTTGCAAAAAGTCATCCCTGTCATGGAAGCGGGAGCTTTTTTGATAAACATTATCTGACACAATGGGATATATGTCCGCGCCTTGTTTTTTTAGCTCTTCCATAGGTTTTAGGATGTCCAGAATTGTACAGAATGACGCGGTGATACCAAAACCTATTTTTTTACCTTTTAAGTCCATATTAACTCCCCCGTTTCTTGTCTTGTAAAGATTTGGTTTTAATGTAGTTGCCAAAAATTTCTCCTGCTGTTTGCACCGCATGTTTGCCGGGAATCCCCTGTAGCAATGCAGAATCCTTGTTTAACTTTTTTGCGTATTCCATGTCAAAACCATATGGCTTTGAAGCTATGTCAATCAATAACGCATTATTTGTTTTATCAAGCATTTCGTTAGAAAAAACTAATGACGGTACGGTGTTTATGATTACGTCAAAGGCTTCTCCCTCAAAAATATTGTCGATAAATAGCGGTGTGATATTGTTTGCATACGCCGCGGCTTCTTTTTCCCTGTTGCGCACCAGAGCTGATACATTTGCACCGAGAGCCTTTAGCCTTGTACATAGGTCTTTGCCGCAGATGCCGTAGCCGACCACGAGGATGCGGCTGTTTGCTATGGTTTGTTTCCTGTTTGATATGAGATACGCAATCACGCCTTCGCTTGTGGGGATTGCGTTTTTTGTTGCTACGCATGGCATGGTGATTACTGCATGATACTCCAGCATGTTTTTTTCGCATTGTGCAGAAAGATATGCATTTTTGATTCCGGAAAATATAATCACGTCTTTTTTTAGACCTGCAAAAAAGTCATCATCATATTTTTCTTCGTCCACGTCTGACATAAAAGGAAAAATGGCAAAGTCAATGGACTCTTCTCCACCAAATGTAAATCCTTTGTTTTTTAAATACTCCTCACAATAATCGTAACGCCTATCATCCTTTATTATAATCCCGTGCATATTAGCCTCCGACATCACATATTCATTTTATGTTATGCAAGTCGTCCAAAAGAGGTGACGGAAAATCCACCTCGTGCATAAAATACTATGTGTTTATTTTGAGAGGAGAAACAAAATGTGTGGAATCGCAGGGGAAACGGTATGGGGGAATATGCAGAGGTCGTCACAATACAGAGGCTCGGACAAGTCGGGGATTTATACAGATGCAAATGCGACACTCATCCATACGCGGTTAAATGTGGTGGACTTGGAAAACGGAACGCAACCTATGACATTTGCAAAAGGTGATAAGGAGTACACCATCGTATATAACGGTGAGCTATATAACACAATTGAGCTTAGGGATGAGCTTAAATCCCTCGGTCATATATTTACGAGTCACTCTGACACGGAGGTTTTGCTCCATTCATATATGCAGTGGAAGGAAAACTGTGTGCATCGGCTAAACGGTATATTTGCGTTTGCGGTATGGGAAAACCACAGCCACAGGCTTTTTATAGCTCGTGACAGAATAGGTGTAAAACCGTTTTTTTATGTACATCAGGGGGAAGAGTTTATATTTGCATCAGAAATAAAAACCCTGCTCACAAGCAAAAAAATCCGTGCCGAGATTGATTCAAACTCCATCGCAGAAATCATTTTGTTGGGTCCCGGCCGCACCCCGGGTTTTGGAGTCTTTCGTGGTGTGTGTGAACTGCCGCCGGCATTTTGCGGGTTTTTTAGCAATGGCAGTTTGGAGATAAAGCAATATTGGAAACCGCTTGATAAAGTGTTTACAGATAGCTTTGAGCAAGCCGTTGAGAATGTGCGTTTTCTGATTACGGACTCTGTACGACGGCAGTTGGTATCCGATGTGCCTGTGGGTGCGTTTTTGTCGGGTGGGCTGGATTCAAGCATAATCTCAGCCATAGCAGCAAAGGAACGTCCTTTGCAGACTTTTTCTGTTTATTACAAAGACAATGAGCGTTTTTTCGAAAAAAGCCATTTTCAGCCTGATAGCGACGATAGTTATATTGATGCGATGACAAAACATCTCGGTATAGAGCATCACCGTATAGAAATCAACACCGACGACTTGGTCGATGCACTGGAAGCCGCCGTAGACGCACGCGCTTTGCCGGGCATGGCTGATATAGATGCATCGCTGCTGTTGTTTTGCAAAGAGGTAAAAAACCATGTAACCGTAGCGTTATCGGGCGAAGGCGCGGACGAAATATTTGGCGGATACCCATGGTATCGCGACCGCGAAATCCTAATGCGCGATGGCTTTCCATGGGCAACAAACCCAAGGACGGGGTTTTTGAAAAAGGAACAAAAAAGCTATGTGCAAAAACGCTACAAGAAAACACTGGCATCCGCGCATATTCTTCCAAACCAAACTCCCCACGAGCATCGTATGAAAGAAATGTTTAACCTAAACCTGCACTGGTTTATGCAAACCCTGCTGGACAGAACCGACAGAATGAGCATGTACAACGGGCTTGAGGTGCGTGTGCCGTTTTGTGACCATCGTATAGTGGAGTATCTCTACACCGTCCCATGGGAAATGAAAGACTACAATTCTCGTGAAAAAGGTCTGTTGCGCGAAGCCATGCGTGGTCTGCTCCCCGACGAAGTGCTGTGGCGCAAAAAAAGCCCCTATCCTAAAACCCACAACCCCGCCTATCTCACCGCTGTCTCAAAAAAACTCTGTGACATAATACAGGACTCCGGCTCACCACTCTTGCAGATAGTACGCAAAGACGCATTGCTAAAATTGCTAAAAAGTACAAATCCAACACCATGGTATGGACAATTGATGACAACACCACAGACGATTGCGTACTTTTTACAGATTGACTACTGGCTACGAGAGTATGATGTGAGGGTGGTATAAGGGGAAGTGTCCGAGATGCATTTGTTGGAAAATGTTGGAAATTGCGCACGAAAATTATTGCTATTATATTAACAAGCTGTTACAATTCCCTGCGAAATGATTAAGAAAAATCGTATGACGCGGAGGTACTATATAATGAAGAAGATTAGAGCGATTTTCGTTGTGGTTTTGGCGTTGGTCGCTGTGATTGCTTTCCCCCTTGGGATGATAAGATTTATTGCGGCAGAAAACGAGCTTACTGCTGTTATGCTCATAGATGCCGGTGTGACCCAAGAGTTTTTGATTGGTGCAGACAATGTTGCAGGTTTTTTGCATGAGGCAGGGATTCCGCATAGCAGGACGGATAGGATTAGTCACTCCATGGACGCATTGCTTTGGGACGGAATGGTTATAACCATAGATAGAGAGATTTCGTTTTATGTACAACTGGATGGAAGCGCGTTGGTCAATCGGACGGCGCGGCCTGTAATCAGGGTAGGGGACGTGATGAGGCAGTTGCAACAGGAGACGGATACAGCCTTGATTTTTCATGGTGACGAGAGCGCGCCGGTGGCCGGCGGGGATATTTTGAGCTTTGAGACATGGTTTATGCGTACTGAGGTCGAAACGGTTATGCTGCCTTATGAAATAATCGAAAATCACACGGGCTCCGTCAGCCAAGGGCGACAGCGTTTTCGTGTAATCGGCGAAGAGGGCGAAAAGGAAATCACTACTTCGATAGTGTATATCGGTGGCTTGGAGGACAGCCGTACCGTACTTAGTACAGAGGTGTTGGCAGAGCCTATAGACGCTATTTTGGATATAGGGACGGGCTGGCTTGGCTCCCGCACTGACGTGACGGCACCGGATTTTCACTACTATCGCCGCCTCAGAATGGAAGCTACAGCATACACCGCATACTATTGTTGCACAGGAAAGCACCCCGGAGACCCGTGGTTTGGTATAACGGCGAGTGGGCGCAGGGTAGAGCATGGAATCGTAGCTGTAGACCGCGATGTTATCCCGCTGGGGACACGATTGTACGTAGAGGGCTACGGTTTTGCAATAGCGGCGGATGTCGGTGGTGCCATACGCGGACATAAGATTGATTTGTTTATGTATAACATCGTAGACGCATTGCGTTTTGGCCGACGACATCTATATGTGTGGGTACTGGATGATATTTTTTAAGGATTATTTAGGGCGTAAAGCAAGAAATTATGCGGGTTTGAGCGGTTATGACCAAAACATCTACGGAGGTCGTCTACAGGGCGGCCTTTCGGTTTTTGGAAAGATTTTATTGGTATATTGATTGTAATAATGCCTAACAGGCATAGAACGAAATCTAAAATCTAGAGGATGAGCATAAATCGAAAGCATCTAAACGGCAGACCCGATGTAATCAACTTGCTTCTAAAAAATATCGTGATTGAAACAATAAATAAATTTCTCCACTACGAACGAAAAATTGATTGCCTTACAAAAGAACTATTTATTGAAATTTCACGCGAATTTCATAATGCCGAACACCCGATGCAAGATATGCCTATATAAGAAAAACATCTCATGCTCACCAATCGAATACGCAAGATTGAAAATGGTCTTGAAGTCGGAGGGGTGATGGTTTACAATTGCAGTGCAAGGGGAGGATATTAAATGCCGTCAAAAAAATCTGTAAAGCGAAAGAGCAGAGGCACAAAATTAGAATACACTTTTAAGAGCGATGTGCTTTTTAAGATGCTTTTTAGGGAACATCAACATCTGCTGAAGCGGCTGATTGCGGTGTTGCTTGAAATCCCCCTTGAAAGCATTAGCCAATTTTACATCACTAATACGGAAATGCCGCCGGAGGAAATAGGCAAGAAGTTTTGCAGATTAGATATAAATATGGTTGTGGATGACAAGAGGGTAAATCTTGAAATCCAAGTAGAGGACGAGGGGAATTTTCCCGAGCGCGCATTATTCCACTTTGCAAAGGTGTATTCAGCTTCACTCCCTGCGGGCGAAAATTATGCAGAACTTCCGCGCACAATAATTATCAGCATAATAGATTTTGAGTTGTGGGATTGTGAAGAAGTACACTCAGAATTTCAAGTTTTGGAAGTCAAGCGACATATATCACTAACGGATAAATGTGGTCTGCATTTCTTTGAACTCCCCAAAATGCCAGAGGTCGAAACAATCAACCGCAACAGCGAAAAAGATTTATGGCTTGCGTTATTTAACTCCGAAACCGAAGAAGAATTAGAGGAATTATCCCGAAACGGAGGTGCAGTGATGGGCGAAGCAATAAAAGCATACCGTGGCGTTACTGCCA
>WRGY01000064.1 GCA_009786925.1 Defluviitaleaceae bacterium
AGTGCAAGGAAGATACTACCCGTTACCATCTGCGGTGTGAGACCTGCCGCCATTGCCATCAGCGGGTCTACGACGATTTCGGCTTGTGGATTTGCGCGGGCGATTGTTGAGTTTACACGGATGACATCGGGATGGCGGCGCATGGCTTCTTCTACCATAGCCGCACCTTCGCGTACCGAGTCGAGAGTGTAGCCAAACAAAGTCACATCCGCTCCGTCAGAGCCGGGCATCATAAACGCGCCGCCTGTAGAAATATTTATATCAGCGTCCACCATATGCATAGTTTCTAAACGCCACTGCTCTACAACGGCGGCTGTAGACATATCCCTGTCCGACCGCAAAAACGCCGATACAGACGACCCCCCACTCCCGCTTGTCAGCGAAAATGTATTTACGTCGGGATGTTGTGCTACCATTTCTTCGATTTCTACCAAGATTGCGTCGAGATTTTCTCTGTTGAGCCCCGGCCTGGTGGTGACAGAAACGCTAACAATCCCATCATCTATAGGGGGCATGAGTTCAAAATTTAAAAATCCTGCAAGCACAATCGACAATGCCATGATACCCATGGTAATGGCAAACACAGTTTTTTTCTTGTTGAGGATAACCGATACGAGTTTTGCATATCCGTTTTCGAGTTTAGCAAAAATCTTTGTCAGGGGAGCGTTTTCACGTTCCACCGGTTTAAACTGCACAAAAAACAGCGGCACAAGTGTAATCGCAGATATAAGTGATGCCACAAGCGCGAATACAATAGACAGACCAAGCGGACGGAACATCTGCCCTGCCATACCTTCTATCATTGCAAGCGGTACAAAAACTACGATGGTGGTGAGTGTAACCGCAAAAATAGATAGCATAACAAAGCGTGTGCCTTCTACCGCGGCCTCTGCAAAACTGCGTGTTTTCTTGCGCGCACGGAAACAGCTGTCTATTACCACAATCGAGTTGTCAACCATCATACCCACGCCTATAATCAGCCCGGACAGGGTGATTAGATTCATGGTAAAGCCCATGAAATCCATAAAAACAAATGTAATAAGCAGAGAAATAGGCATAGAGCTGCCCACTATAAGGCAGGCGCGTATATCTCCGAGGAAGAGCAGCAAAATAATCATCGACAGCACAATCGCCAAAATGAGCGTCTGCGCAACAGAAGCAATCGAGTCTGCAATCAGCTCCGAGTTATCATTGATTACAATGATGGACAAGTCGGGATTTTCTGCACGCAGGGTGTTTAGCACCCTGTGTACGTCGTTAGAAGTCACGTTTGGCGAGATGGCTTGTGGGTTATGGATTTGCAATGTGATATTTTCCAAGCCGTTATGTCTGGAAATCGAACCCGGCTCGGCTGTATTTACAAATATATTGGTCACATCACCCAAGCGCGCAACGCCACCCGTTGGTAAACTGAGCGGGATATTGTTGAGTGCTTCGATGGTATCATGGCGCACCTGTACGCGCACAGCGAGGTCCATATCGCCAAAGGCCGCAGACCCCAGAGGTGCGGTATGGTTGACCCCCGCCAATGCCCCGATGATATTATGCATGGTGAGCCTATGCTCACGCAGATTTTCTTCTATCAGCTCCACACGTACATATTCTTGTCTGCCGCCGAACACATCTACGCTTGCCACACTGCCGAGCCTCGTGAATGCGGGTACTATTTCTTCTTCTACAGAATGGAGCAGACTCTCACGAGTGTCGGATGTGATGGAGAGTGTCATCGTCGGCATGGCGTTAATGTCGAGTGTCATTACAATAGGCGAGAGTGCATCAGAGGGCAAATTGTTGACGACCCCGTTTACACTCCTGCTTACGTGGTTGTATGCCCTATCTATATCCGTGCCGTACTCAAACTGCATGATAATGAAAGAAACATTCTCCATAGACTGCGAAGATACACTGCGCACTCCGTTTTCGGCACTCACCGCGTCCTTTATTATGCCTGTAACAAGGCTCTCAACGTCGCTCGGCCCTGCGCCGGGGTACACCGTAGAAATTACAAGCATAGGCATATCCATGTCGGGTGTAAGTTCTTGCGGCATGGTAAAGATAGCCATTGCCCCAAAGACGATGACCGCAAGTATACATACCAACGCGGCCACAGGCCTTTTTACAATGGTTTCTGTTAGTTTTATCATTTATTATTCTCCCCTTAGCACCTCTATGGCCACACCATCGGTTAGCCTTGCACTCCATGTATTTATAATCCGGGCATCAGCACCGACCCCTGATAATATTTGTATATAATCTGCATTAAAAATACCTGTCTGTACAGCCGTGAGCCGTGCAACACCCATATCAGCCACATATACATGAGGCACACCCGCGATGTGGTGTATTGCTCCGAGTGGTACAATCAACGTATCGTCGGCACGTTGTGCATCCACAAAAACGCGGACATTTGTACCGCTGAGAAGGGACGACGGCGGGTTAGGAATATCCGCAGTCACAGTGACAAGCCCACCATGGTCTACCATGGTAGACATTTCGGAAATCGCTCCGCCAAACTCTTCGCCGCCGTCACTCACGATGAGTGCGTCACCGATGTTGAAATACATAGCAGAGATTCTGGGTACCCTAAACGTAACCGTCATCACATTTTGTTCAGAAATCAAAAACGCAGGTGCCTGTGGCGATGCAAAGCCAAATTGCTCCACATTACGCATTTCGATGATTCCGCTGATGGGTGCGCGTACCGTTGCGTCGTTGAGTCTGTCCTGTACGGCTTCGAGGTTTACCACGATGATGTTTCTGGCGGCTTGTGCTTGTGCAAGTCCGTCTTGGGCGCGTGTCCTGTTTTCTTCGGGTGCCTGCTCAAGAAGGATACGTTGTGCTTCCAATGCTTGTGAATGCCCCAGCTCCGCTTGCGACAAGCCGATATTGGCCAATGCATAGCTACTCTGCGCACGTTCGAGACCTGCCGCCGCGTTTGCATAACCCGCTTCGGCTTGCTCAAACACATTGCGTGTCACAATCCCCGCCTCAAACAAAATCGTGGTGTCACTAAGCCCCTGTGCCGCCATGTCATAGCCGAGTTGTGCTTGCTCTATACCGAGCAACGCCTGCTCCACATTAAGTGTGGCTTGTTGTACCGCAGCTTCTGCCTGTGCCACGCCGCCCTGTGCTTGGATTACTTGGCTCTGCATGGCCGAGCCGTCTATGAGGCGCACACCTGTCTGTGCGGCACGGACTGTCGCGTCCTGCACATCGAGTTGGGCTTCCAGTGCCGCGATATTTATTTCCAGCTCTGTAGTATCAATTGTGAATAGAATGTCGCCTTCTTCTACAAAGTCGCCGACATTTGCGTAGACCCCCGTCACTTCGCCCATAAGGCGCGGTAAGACTGCTACCTGCTGAATGGGCTGTATTACCCCTATATACTCACCGACAACAGTGATATTACCCCTCGTCGGAGTGATTGTATTAACCATCACATTATCATTTGCAACAAATGCCGCCACAGTTTCGTTTGCAGAGCAACCCGTAAAGGCAATAATCAAAACAATCGGAAGTAAAAATAATATTTTCAAAACAAAATCCCCCTGTCTTTCTTATAGTAAAAATGTGTGTTGCAGTTGGAATGACAAAAGCCATTTTTGATTAAGAATGCTCTCCACACCCTGCTCGGCGCGTGCTACCGCAAGCTCGGCTTCATACACATCAAACAATGTAGCATGACCTGCCGAATAGCGCACAGTTACAACTTCCAGTGCGTCCAAAGTATCATCGAGGTTTCTTTGCTGTGCCTCTGATTGGCTAAAAAGCGCGTCCAGCTCCGCAAATGCCAGGCGAATATTGTTTTCTACCGTGCGCTTTTCTTGCGCCAGGGCTGTACGTGCGTTTTCTACTGTGTCTTGCAATGTAATCCGATTGCGAAGTTCCAAGATTTCTTCTCCATCGTCGGTTACGGTGGCGGCGTTTATTGCTTGCTGTGCATCGCGGCGTTCGCGGTCGGTGATTCTAATATCACGGCCATGGCCTGTGTAATTATTCCTTGCTTCGATTGCCGAGTTTAGATTTAACTGCGCTTGCCGTACAGAGAACGCGCTCGCTACAAGCTCATCCACATGAACATCCAAATCCTCGGGGATTTCTGATACGGATAGGTCAAAGGTGATTGCTGTCTGCTGTGTGATTGGCAGTCCGAGCATGTTGTTAAGGTTTTGTGTTATTGCATTTATATTCCTGTCTATTGTGTCGAGATGGGTATAGCCCGATGTGATTTGGTGGCTGATGGCACGCATGTCTCTGGATGACATAAGGCCAAGCGAGTAGCTGATTTCCAGTCTTTGCAAGTTTGCCTGTGCATGTTCCAAGTCTGCCTCCAGCATTCCGCGTGCGGCAGTCAGCTCTGATAAAACAGAAAGCATGGTGCGCAGTGCATATTCCATAGAAATTTCGACTATACTCTGTTGCATTTGAAGGCTTTCCAGCACGCGACCAAGCTCACCCACCGCAAAGCGCATGGTATCTTCCATCTCTTCAAAGAACTCGTCGTCTTGCAGGATTCTCAGCTCGCTCAACAATGTGTTGCGATGGCCTTCCAACACCGTTACCTCCTGCTGCAAAGAAGCCTGTGCCATATTGCCCATCGCTACGGATTGCATCAAAAAGCCCACTTCGTCACTGCCCACTACACCCATTGCCGCGCCTTGCATCGCGCCGACAAGTGCCTCTGTGGCCAAGTCGGACTGCTGTGATATGGTGCTTTGCATATCAGACACAATAAAAAGTCCTGTTTCCAGCTCATGCAAAAGAGTAAACATCTGGCTAAACAACTCTCTGCGCATTTCGCCGCTTTCCATCCTGCGCAAGTCGTTTTGCAACTCCGTATGCTGTACACGCAGATTGCGGACGGCTGTTTCCAGCTCTCTAACCACGAGGTTATCCTCTATCAATAACGATAAAGCCTCATCAAAAGAATATTCCGCACCCAAAATAACACCCGCAGGTGTCATAACAAATAAAATCAATATAGCTGTTAAAAATTTTTTCATAATCCCCGCCTCCGTCGCGTATTATACATTATTTTTTGCATATTTGATATGGTAAAATTATAACAGCCTAATCTCAACCCAACCTCAACCAACGAGCTGTTTTTAATTGAGATTGGGTTGAGATTTATAAGATAAAATCAGGAGTGGGGTGAGGATTGTGTTTAAAATTTTGGTAGTGGAAGATGATACAAATACGTTAAAACTCATGTGTGCGGTGCTAAAGCAGCAGGGTTTTATACCGCTACAGGCGGATGACGGATACAAGGCACTGGAAATCTTGGATAATGAGCATGTGGATTTGGTTATTGTAGATATGATGCTGCCGGGGATGAGTGGATTGGAGCTGACTGTAAAAATCCGGGAGGCGTGGACGCAGTTACCTCTCCTGATGGTGACTGCAAAGCATGAAATGCGGGACAAGCATGAGGGCTTTCTTGCAGGGATAGACGACTATATGGTAAAACCCGCCGACGAGCAAGAAATGGTCTTGCGTATACGCGCCCTGCTACGGCGTTCGCAGATAGCCGCGGAGCAAAAAATAGTAATCGGCAGTGTCACCCTAAACTATAATTCATACTCGGTGTTGGGTCATGGGCAGACGATTCTTTTGCCGCAGAAGGAATTTCAACTGCTTTTTAAGCTGATGTCCTATCCTGATACGATTTTTACACGGATTCAGCTCCTCGACGAAATCTGGGGGATGGATGCAGATGCAAGTGACCACACATTAAATGTACACATCAGCCGTCTGCGTGACAAATTTTACAACTGGGAAGAGTTTGAAATCGTGACAATACGCGGGCTGGGATATAAGGGGATAAAAAAGGTATGAAGAACAAAAAAAGACGGCGGGGTCTTACACTGTATATCGTGATTTATGTATTTGTGATTATGCTCGCGGCTATGTTTTTGGCGAGTACTTTTTTATTTTTTGCTCATCACTTGGGTTTGGTAGAGTTTAATGTGGAGATTTTGGATATAGATTTCCCGCGTATAGGCGGATTGTTTTGGCTCGCACTTTTTTCTACAGTAATCGGCACGACACTCACAGCGACCTTTAGCAGACAAGCATTAAAGCCACTGCATAAAATAATCGCGGCTACAAACAAGGTTGCACAAGGCGATTTTAGCGTAACGGTAGAAAGCAAGGGCATACAGGAGCTGGAAGAGCTGGCTGACAGCTTCAATCAGATGACCCGTGAGCTTTCTTCTATAGAGACATTGCGCAGTGACTTTATAAACAATTTTTCTCATGAATTTAAAACGCCCATTGTTTCCATAAGAGGGTTTGCAAAATTGCTGATAGAAGAAAATCTGTCCGAAGAGGACAAGCACGAATATCTAAATATAATCCTCGCAGAATCCGAAAGACTCGCAAACCTCTCCACCAATATACTAAACCTGACAAAGTATGAAGCCATAGAAATCATCACAGAAAAAAAGCCCTTCCGACTCGACGAGCAAATCCGCAGGGCGATTTTGCTAACCGAGCCAAAATGGTCAAAAAAAGAAATAAACATGGATATAAAACTCGACGAAATCACATGGAGCTATGACGCAGACATCACCCATCACATATGGCTAAACCTATTGGACAACGCCATAAAGTTTACAAAGCCCGGCGGTAATATCGTCGTGACATTATCCGACACCCCGAGTGCAATCCTGTTTTGTATACGCGACGATGGTGTGGGCATGGACGAAAACACAGCAAAACATATATTTGATAAATTTTACCAAGGGGACAAGTCACATAAACAAACAGGCTATGGGCTTGGGCTTGCCATCACAAAGCGTATAGTCACTCTTTGCGGCGGCACAATCAGCGCGGAAAGCAACCCCGACGAGGGCAGCATGTTTACGGTGAGATTACCTCATGAATAATTTCTGTCGGGGCGCAGGGATTTTAACGATTCTTTTATTTTACGCTCTACGCCGTTTTCTGTAGGGCGGTAGTATGTGCGGTCTTTTAGCTCCTCGGGGAGATAATCCTGCGGTACATAGTGGCCGGGGAAATCATGTGCGTATTTGTAGCCGTCGCCGTGACCCAGGTCGTTGCCTACACCCCAGGGCTTGCCCCCACCAAAGCCGGGGTCTTTCAGATGGATTGGAAGAGTTTTTATGTGTGTGCTTTCTACATCGGCGGCGGCTTCGCCTATGGCTACATATGCGGCATTACTTTTTGGGGCGCAGGCGATGTAGGTCACTGCTTGGGAGAGAATGATTCTGCCTTCGGGCATCCCAATAAATTGTACGGCTTGCATTGCCGCTACGGCTACTTGCAATGCGTGCGGGTCGGCGTTTCCTACATCCTCCGACGCGCAGATAACTATGCGTCGCGCTATAAATTTTGGGTCCTCGCCCGCGTGCAGCATTCTGGCTAGGTAGTAGACAGCCGCGTCGGGGTCACTGCCACGCATACTCTTTATGAATGCGGAGATGGTGTCGTAGTGATTGTCGCCGTCTTTTTCGTACATGAGTGCGCGTTTTTGGATACAGGCGGCGGCTACCTCGATGTCCAAGACAATACGTCCGTCGGCATTTGCCTCTGATGTAATGGCGGCGAGTTCCAGCGCGTTAAGTGCGGCGCGGGCATCACCATTTGCTTTGTCTGCAAAAAAATCCAGAGCGTCCGCATCTGCGTCAATCAAAAAATCGCCAAGCCCACGTTCCTTATCTTCTAAGGCGCGATGCAATAACGACAGGATATTTTCCTTGGTCAGCGGAAACAGCTCGAAAATCATAGAACGTGATACCAACGCCTTATTTACCTCAAAATAAGGATTTTCTGTGGTCGCTCCGATTAGCACAACCGTACCGTTTTCTACATATGGCAACAATGCGTCCTGTTGCAGTTTATTAAAGCGGTGGATTTCGTCCACAAACAAAATCGTGCGTGTGCCGTACAGTGCAATCGCCGATTTTGCTTCCTCCACCGCCTTTTGAATATCCTTTACGCCCGCCGCAGTTGCATTTATTTGTACAAAAAAAGCCGACGTAGCCGCGGATATTACCGAAGCAAGCGTCGTCTTGCCCGTCCCCGGCGGCCCGTAAAAAATCAGTGATGTAAGCTTGTCTGCACGGATTGCACGAGAAAGGAGAGTGTCTTTTCCTATTATATGCTCTTGGCCTACCCATTCTGACAGCGATGATGGCCGCATCCTTGCCGCGAGGGGGGCTTCACGGCGAGCTTTTTCGCGATTATGTTCCAATAAATCCATCTTATCCCCACGTACCCCATGCTAATCTCGTATCCTCACTGCAATGGTCATAGACCTTGCCCGGTTGCAAGGTGAACGCCCCAAGCAACTCCGAGACGGTAACGAGCTTGTGTTTTTCTGTCAAAACAGGCAATAGCCTCTCTACTGCCTCTCCCGTAGAGTCGTATGCGTCATGGCAAAGGATAATCGCGCCGTCATGCAAATACTCCATGACACGGTCATAGATGATGTCGGGGTTTTTGTTTTCCCAGTCCAATGGGTCGATTGACCAGTTAATCAGCGACAGTCCCATTTCGGCGGACACCTCTTTTACCTTGTCGTCAAAATAACCATAGGGCGGGCGATACATATCAATGCGCACATCACCTATCACAGAGCGGATTAGCTCCGTGGTATCTGTCAGCTCTTTTTTAATCTCATCGGGAGAAAGCTTGCGCAGGTCAGGGTGATTCCATGTATGGGGAAGAATTTCATTGCCCATGGCATGGCAACGCTTTAGGATTTCTTCGTTACCCTTTATTTTGCGCCCTTCTACAAAAAAAGTCGCATTAACGCCAAATTTTTCCAATGCATCCAAAACACGCACCGTATGCGTCGTCGGTCCGTCGTCAAATGTAAGCGAAATCATTGTAAAAGTAATGTCGGATACCTGGTCGCCAACAGCTCGATGAGTATGGCAAGGCCGGTATTCTCGGACTTTGAAATATTTTGGAATTTAGCACCGTAAAAGCATTTACCTTCTTTTTTGTCAGTCTTAAACTTTATTTTTGTGTCGCAAGAAAAATCCATGGTATGGACATGGTCAGATACCTGAAATTCAATTTTAAGGATGTCGTCTACATTGTAATCGCCTTCTGACTCAAAGCCTATGCCGCTGTCAGAGATGTCCTTTGATGCTACATCTTCCCACGAGACACCATCCTTGCTGATTTTTGCATTGACCGCCATCAGGCTGGTACGAATCGAAATCCGCTTTTCGTAAGGTTTGATTAACATGTTAACCCCTCCATTTAATAGGCCATCGGCCATATATTATGTTAGCTTCCTTTGAATACTTTGCAAAAATCCACATACCCAGCGGTTTATTGCAGGGTTGATGGTTGTCTCATCATTTTGTACCGCAAATGTGGTCTTTATATCCGACATATCATAAAAGTACAGCATATCTACCAATCGCAACACACTCAACAAAAAGCTCGTAAACACGATTTCGGAGTGGTGGTTGCCGTCGAGTGAGATTATGTCAAACAAATCAGGGCGAGTGCGGATTTCTTCCATCACAGCGGGATGCAACTCCTTGTGTGCTGTATGACGCTTGTATACGATGTTAAGGTTGTCGTCGGCGCGTTTGCGTGCGAGCAGGCGCGCTATTATTGTTTCTATACGGCAGTTTATATCCACTACAAGTATCCGCCAGTCATTTTCTTTAGCAAATCGAATCAAATCTATGGCCTGCCCACGGTTACGAGGAAAGCCGTCTATCAGCCCCGGTGTGTTTTTAAGTGCGAACTCGCGGAAAATTTCGGTCGCCTTATCATTGCTCACAAGTATTCCTTTTTCGGTAAGGTCTTTTAGTTCCTCGTCCTCTTTTGCCTTTTGGCGAAAAATCTCGCCCATACTTGCCGTCCACAGCTCGGGCAACCAATATCGCAATATATTTTGCACAAGTGTACCCTTGCCCCCTCCGGATTCTCCAAGCAACACAATAAAGTCCCATTTTTCAAGCAAAAGTGGCTTCCGACTCATCTCACACCTCATCGACAAAATTTAAGATTGCAACAACCCCCGACATAGAGGTTTGTTTACGTCATTGTACGGCTTTTTTTGGCAATGTTCAAGGGCGTGTTGAAAATTCAGAAAAATGAAGACGCAAGCCGGGTGACTGCGAACGCCGTAGATGTTTTGGTCATAACCGCTCAACCCCGCATAATCGCTTGCTTCGCCCTTTAATTTGGGGAGCAATATTCTTCAGACATTTGCCTCTTTGCCCGAAAAAAGACTCTGCTGTAAAGTGGAACTCATCATCAATCATCTCAGGGGATTCACTTTTCCGTACTCCTTCCGGCAATGGCTCACGAGTACACATGACGAAATTGTAAAAATTATTCCTGCGGAGCAACAAACCAATCCTCGGGATTAATCGGCGTGTAGTCATCCCAACGGTGGAAAATAATGACATCGTAACCCGTTTCATTTGTCCATCCCCTACGCGGCCCTGGAAGTAATGTATAGTGAAATTCGTCATCAGAGACATGAAAACCACCAATAAACATAATCCCTGCTTCATTTATACTTCCGATTTCCAAATTAAGACTATTCTCATGATACAACAAGATAGTAGCAGAGCGATGGTCAAGATTAGCAAATAATCTTATCTTCTCTTGTTCTGTTTTATATACCCCCAAGAACGAATGTGGAAGCAAAGAAGATTGATACTCCGGAACAATGTATAAAACAATGTTTGGTTCCACGCTTTTCCATATACCATGAGGCAACTCCAAATCAATGTTTTCTATAGGAATATTGACACATGATGAAAAACGGTGGTAACATCATCTTCATTTCTGCCGTTAATCTTTTACTATATGCACAAGATAAAAGAATGGGGTTATGTGTTTGGTCAATGTAAAATTTGTGATACTCATTTTCTTGCTCGTAGTAGGCATTATGAGTTATGCTCGGATAAATGCCGTAAAGTAAAGGCCGCTACTGCCAAAAAGGAATTTGACGAACGTGCCAAAGGCAATAAACTGGAACAGCTTCACGAATCCGCTTATTTTTACTGGTATAACCGTCTGCGTAAACTTCGTAAAAAAGCCACTAATTCAGAAGATACTGAAAAAGCGGCTAATTTTAAGGTTCAGTTTGATATTTTTCGTAAAGAAGCGGTTAAGCGTAAGGCGTTGGTTAAGGGTAGGAAAATGCCACTTGCTGATTTTTCGGCTTGGTTGGTTGAGCAACAGAGTGTCGCTGATGGGCTGATGGAATAGTAGACTTACGCCCTTTCCTCGTTAGGAACAATAGCTAGTTTATAACCAAGTGGCATTAGAACCTTAAACAGTGTATCAATTTGTGGTGTAGCTTTTAGACTTTCCATTCTTGCCACGGCTGATTGTTTTATTCCTGCGGCTTCGGCTAATTGTGCTTGCGTAAAGCCTTTTGATTCCCTTGCTTCAATTAGCTTGCCAATTAAATCTACCTCAAATTCGATTTTGGCTCTCATGCTAGGTGAAACATTGGTATCATCGTTGTAATAATCGTCAAAACTTGTCGAGTTAGTAGAACTTCTAATTGCCATATCACTCATTCCTTTCTTTGTGGTCCGCCATATTTCGCTTTGCCTGCTCTATTTCTCTTGGTGGCGTTTTATTGGTTTTCTTTATGAAGTGGTGCAAAAGTACAAATTTATTATCTTCCCAGTAGAAGAACAGTACACGGTGCGATAGTGGGCGTAGCTCCCAAATATCACCGCTAATATGTTTAACTACTGGCTCGCCTATGCGTGTTCCATGCTTTTGTAAGGAGCGAATATAGGTAAGTATCTTTTCATATTGTATACGAGCATCTTTGCTAGTGTTCGCCTTATTTTGCAAATCATCTAACAAATTTCTGATGGGTTGCTCACCTTGTTTGTTTTCGTAAAAATGAATTTCAAACATTTATAGTATATCCTCCCCTCTATTTAATTATAACA
>WRGY01000065.1 GCA_009786925.1 Defluviitaleaceae bacterium
CTTTTCGGAAAATTTAACCTTTGGAGCATTAAATCAGCGATGCCACCAACTGCAACATCAAGATTTGTGTGTACGGCGATTAAATTAATATTACTGCGAGTTAATGAACGCAAGGGGTCATCACCAACTATTCTTGATACCGGGTGACATATCAATGGGTGATGCGAAATTATTAAATCAATTCTCTTTTTGACAGCTTCTGCAACAACTTTGTTTGTGACATCAAGGCACACAAGAATTTTTTTAACTTCTGCATTATAGTCACCAAAAAGTAATCCTGAATTATCGGTATTATCTTGACTATTAAACGGTGCGATTTTGTCTAAATAGCTGTATACATCGCTCACTGTCATCATATCCAAAACCTCACATTATTCATTATCTGCGATAAATAATATCATTTTCATTGTATCAAGGTCAACGCGAAAACGGGACTGTCTTGCTAAGAAATAGTGAGGCGAGCTCCTTTTTTGTAAAGAAAAGGAGTTCTCTGTGATAGATGTTTTGGTCATAACCGCTCCACCGGTAGTCACACGCTTTGTTAAATATGGTTATCCAACCATCATCTGCCCTGTAATATCCAGCAGCACAAACCAGTTTTGGCTATCACTATTGTCGTGATTGATCGCAAAAAAATGTCGCTCCCCGGGTGCAGGGCAACATATCAAAGTTTCTTTCGTTTTTACTTACTGAGTGTACAGTCCCATGTTAAGATGGGACTGTACACTCAGATGTTTTGGCTTGAACCGCTCCACTATGGCTGTTTTCCTATATATGCGAGAATTCCGCCGTCTACATAGAGGATGTGGCCGTTAACAAAATCTGATGCGCCGGAAGCTAGGAATACTGCGGGTCCTTGCAAATCTTCGGGCTTGCCCCATCGCTGTGCAGGGGTTTTTGCAATGATGAATGAGTCGAAGGGGTGGGGACTGCCGTCGGGTTGTTTTTCGCGGAGAGGGGCAGTTTGGGGTGTGGCGATATAGCCCGGGCCTATTCCGTTGCACTGAATGTTTGCACTGCCAAACTCGGAGCAAATATTTTTTGTGAGCATCTTTAGGCCACCTTTTGCGGCGGCGTAGGCGGATACGGTTTCGCGCCCGAGCTCGCTCATCATGGAGCAGATGTTTATTATCTTGCCGGCACCCTTTTCCAGCATACCGGGCAAGACCGCTTTAGCCATAATAAACGGGCCGTTTAGGTCTATGTCGATTACCTTACGAAATTCTTCGGCAGACATTTCTAACATAGGCTTGCGCATTATCACGCCTGCATTGTTTACCAAAATATCAATGATGCCTACATCGTTGCGGATTTTTTGTATGGCGGCGGCGGCGGCGGCCTCGTCGGTTACGTCACATACTATGCCGTAAGCTGTGACACCGGCTTCTTTGTAGGCGGCCATGCCGCGGTCTACGAGTTCTTGATTTATATCATTAAAAACGATTTTTGCACCTGCGCCTGCCAAGGCGAGTGCCATAGACAGACCTATACCATATGAGCCGCCTGTCACCATTGCGATTTTGCCGTCTATACGAAATGCATTAACATCAAACATATTGAACCCTCCTATTTCAACCCATCCATGGGGATGTGGTCCATATCTGTGAATGTGATGTTTTCGCCGCACATACCCCAGATAAATGTGTATTTTCCTGTCCCTACTCCCGAGTGGATAGACCAGCTCGGCGAAAGCACGGCTTGTTCGTTAGCCATAAAAATATGCCTTGTCTCTGTGGGTTGCCCCATGAGATGGACGACACGAGTATCGACCTCCATATCAAAGTAGAAATACGCCTCCATGCGGCGTTCGTGAGTATGAGAGGGCATTGTGTTCCAGACACTGCCTACGTCGAGGGCAGTCATGCCCATGACCAACTGGCAAGATTTTACTACATCGGGGTGTACATATTGGTTTATTGTACGCTTGTTAGAAGTCTCCGGACTGCCGAGATGGACTTTTTTTGCATCCGCAAGGGTGATGAGGGTGCTAGGGAAAGCAGCATGTGCGGGTGCAGAATTAAAATAAAACTTTGGCGGATTTGCAGAATCCTCACATTCGAATGTGATTTCTTTTGCACCCATACCGATATACAGGCCATCCTGCCTATCTAGCGCAAATGACTTGCCATCCAAGGTGATTGTTCCCTTGCCTCCGATGTTAATGATTCCGCCTTCGCGACGCTCAAAGAAGGTGTCAACGCCCATTTCTTTGCCTGCCGTGAGTGTGAGCTTCTTTTTAACAGGCATGATGCCGCCCACGATAATGCGGTCTATATGGGAATAAACCAGCTCTACCTCATCCGCCACAAATACCTGCTCGATAAGAAAATGTTTGCGTAACTCCTCCGTCGTGTATTTTTTTACATCGTCGGGATGATTTGCATACCTGATGTCTAATTTCATGCTAAAACCTCCTATATTTTTTGGGAACTCCATTTTTTCATGACTGCCAAATCCAAGGCATAGCTCTCCATATTTACACCTTCGCGCAGAATACTAATGTCAGGTTTATTGTCATGCAACCATTTTGTGATTAAATCATAGTTGATTACGCCTTTGCCGATTTCGCGCCATGTTTTTTGGCTATTTTCGATGACTATGTCCTTTACATGCACCGCGACGATTTCTTTGCCGCAGAGTGTAAACAGCTCATTAAATATTTTGTCTTGCTCCAAGATTGTATGCGGCAAAACCAAGTTGACCGGGTCAAAAATAATTTTTAGTTTATCCGACTTGACTTCGTCCAATAGACGGCGTGTGAGTGCGGGTGTGTTTAGTGTATGCTCAGCTACAGGCTCGATACCTACATATACATCCTCTTTTTCTGCCTGCTCCACCATACGCAAAACACTGTCTTTTAGTAATGCGTAGATTTTTTCGCGTTCAGCTTCCGGGGTGTTTATGTCCATGTGTGTTGTCTCTGTGCCGACGATTTTTACACCGATATTTTTTGCATTTGTGAGATTTTGTTGGAAAATTTTTATATTTTTCAGCCTTTGCTCTCTATCTGTGATTGATGGCTCTATATAACAGCCAAGCACGGTGATTTCGAGATTGTGTCGGGCAAAAGCGTCTAAAGCTTCGTTCAAATTGTTTGTATCACCCTCGATGGCCTTTGTGGGTGCAAGCTGTACACATTCGAAACCCGCTTCCTTTATATTTGCGGCAAGCGAAGCCACAGGCTGCCTCCCAAAATCATGTGCGCGTACCCCTACTTTCATTTCACCGACCCCTTTCTCAAAATCTCTGCATATGCAAACAAAAACGGAGCGACACCCTTTGCGTCATTATCTACCCTTGGCTCGGAGATATAGTATTCATAGGTGCCGTCACGCGGCTGATAGTCGCCCTTGCCGGGCATTCCGCCGAGTCCCGCGACCAGACAAATATCCTTTAGCGTAAAATCGCCATCATCACCGATTATAAGTTTATGCTGTGCAACAGAGTCAAAAATCTCTCTGCCATAGTCAAAATAAGAAGGCGGCAAATAGCCCAATCTTGCACCCTTCATCAGGGAATATGCTATTGCGCATGAGCCGCTTGTCTCCAGATAATTCCCATCGCGCCCCGCCTTATTTGTCACCTGATAAAACATTTTTGTCTCGGGGTCGGCGACATGGTGCAGGGCATCCATTAATTCTTTAAGATATTTTTGCAATGTTTCGTTTGCGTCCAGTCGCTCTGCCGTGTCCACCAAAGCCATAGAAAACCAGCCGACCGACCGCGTCCAAAAGTTGCTGCTCAAACCCGTCATCTTATCCGCCCAAGACATCTGACGCGACTCATCATAGCCATGGAAATACAGACCTGTTTCTTTGCAACGCATGATTTCATACACATTTATAAACTGTCGCAAAACATCCTGACATGTATCCGCGTTCACATAAAATGGCTGTACCATGTAAAGACCATCGAGCCAAACCTGATGCGGATAGATTTTTTTATGCCAAAAATTACCCGCTTTTATGCGAGGCTGTGTTTGCAACTGCTGTCCCAAGAGTGTGATTGCGTTTACATACTTTTCTTCACCCGTGACAGTATGTAAGTCAAACAAAACCTTACCCATATTTATATTGTCGCAATTATAGTCCTCCACGTTATAACCGAGAATTTTTTTACCGTTTTCGAGAAGAAAGAAATCTACATAGTCCTTTGCAAAATCAAAATATCGCCGTTCACCGGTAGCCTTATACAGGTCGATAATCGCCTTTAGCATACAGCCGTCGATATAATTCCACTTTGTCTCCTTGCCTTCGAGTACATGCTCGATATTCCAAGCAGGGGCTGTAGGGGTAGATTTTTGCATCAAGCCATCCACAAATTTTATGATTTTGTTCATGCGTTGCCCACCTCTGTTTCACAGGCCACATCATGTTGACCTTCGTTATTAAAAAGCATCGGAATACACATAAAATAACATGTAAACGCTTTTGCAAATACTTCTCGCTGAAAAACAACACCCACACTCATAGGCCGTGCCGAGTTTTTTGAAAAAATACGCAATCCCAAAAGTGCCTTGCCTATGGTCTGATTGACCCGCATAAACGGATATTGCAATAAAAATGTCGCGGCGCATACAAAAACCAAAATACCCGCCGCGACAAAAGGATTCATTTCTCTTGTTTCGGGCAAAACAAACGGAAGCAAGAATATAAATGTGGCAACGATAATGGCGAAAAACACAATCAAATCCACTGCATTAGCCAATACCCGCCTCACAAACATCATGCCTTCATAACCTGCCAGTTTACGCCAAACTTATCAATGACACTGCCATACAGCGGCGACCAAAACACGGCAGCCAACGGCTCCTCTGCTTTTCCGCCGACTTCGAGTTTCCCAAAGGTGCTTCTTACCTCTTCTTCGGTTTCGTATTGAATCAAAAACGAAAAGGTGCCAAAGGGTACAGGCACTTCGCTTCCATCCGACAGACCCATCGTCAGGCCGTTTATCAACACATTTGAATGCATTACAAAATTAGGCGGCAATCCTTCCATCCCGCTATCCGGCGGCGCGTCTTTTGCATAAAATATTTCCTTTACCTCTGCACTAAGCACGCTTTTATAGAATTTTATCGCCTCGTCACAGTTCCCATTAAAATGAATACATGGTGTAATCATATATATCTCCTCTCCGGCTTTGTGCCAACAAACAATAAAACAAAGGTAGCGGCCTTTGCAATCAAGAAAATAACGGCGGATATAATCCCGGCGGACAAAAAGAACATCTGTTGGGCATCCTGCGGAATCGTACCAAAAACCCTGCCACTCATAAACGCCGCACGTACAGTCGTGGCAAGCGGTTGGCTGTTGCCCGCGTTTCTGGCTACCTCGCGAGCGTTTGCAGCATTTGCTCTCACCGATTCAAACTCCTGCGAAAAAGCGCGCCAAACTTCGCCAAAGTAGACAAAGACCTGCCCTACACTGCCTCCGATTTCATTGAGGCTGTTGACCATGGCCACCAGCGAAATCACAGCCACTACAGGCCAAAAGAGCATTAAAAACATCGCCATCTTCGGAATTTCGTATGCATCATTTTTTACAAAAATAATCGCTAAAAATAAAACAAATCCCGCAAGCGTTGCGATGAGTATATCCTCAAAACGATTGCTCAACATCCCGCCGATGAGGAAATACATCATCTTGGCCAAAAACACACTACTGCAAATCATCGCCACCCAAAACCCGGGTTTTACCACTCTCTGATTCATTCCTTACCTCCCGACTGCGTTACACCTTCGACAAAGTATCTGCTGCACGCGAAGAAAATCGCAAGCGTCGGTATAAGAGCCATAAACGCTGCCGCAAACATCTGTCCAAAATGCGTAACTTCATAGTCTTGCAAAATCATACGCAGTGCAAGCGAAAGCACGCGGTTGTCGGGACTACGCAAGAAAATGAGCGGCCCCTGGAAGTCATTCATCCCCCACATAAATGTGAGCAAGCCTACGGTGATGATAATCGGCCGCAACACAGGCACGAGGATATAAATCAATGTCTTTAGTGGGCCGCATCCGTCAATTTCGGCGGCCTCGTCCAGTTCTCTGGGTATGGTGCGCATAAACTGTATTATCATAAATACAAAAAACGAGTTAACCGCAAAGAAGTTTTGGATATACAAAGAAGCAAATGTATCCAAAAGACCAAGGTCACGATAAAGCATAAAAATGGGAATCCTAAAGGCAAGCTCCGGCATAAGCAATGTCACCATTACAACAGTAAAAACAATCTTCTTACCGGGGAACTCAAAACGACCGATGGCATAGGCCGCTAAAGTACAAGAAATCACTTGCCCAACCACCTGCGGAATCAAAAACCGCAGAGTGTTCATGTAATAAAAAATCATGGTATTGCGTGACGTGAGTTGCCACGCATTAGGAAAATGCTCAAACGTCCACCTGCCCGCAGGCGGGAGGATGCTGAGATTTCCAAATATGTCAATATTATGCTTAAACGATGAGCCAATCATCCAAATCAGCGGGTAAATAAGTATAAACCCCACAATAGTCAGGATGGAATAGCGTATTATCGCGTTCACTTGCATTTTTGTGATTCTTCGCATATTTTCCCTCCACTTGCGTGCCGGTATTAATCGCTATAATGCACCCAGTATTTGGATGTAATAAACACAATGAGCGTAAGCAAGCCTATGATGAGTAGCAACATCATACTCATGGCTAATGCAAAGCCAAATTGCATACGCCTAAATGCGTATTCATAGATGAGGATTACCAAAAAATCCGTTGCCCTGTTAGGTCCGCGTAATGTGATGAGATACGCGGCATTAAATTCTTGGAAATGCCGCAAAAGCACATTGACCGTGTTAAAGAGCAAAACGGGTGTGACAAGAGGCAATGTAATCGAAAACAGTTGCCTTGTCTTTTTTGCACCGTCAATAGATGCGGCCTCGTACAATGTAGGCGAAACATTTTGCAATGCCGCAAGGAAAATAAGCATCACCGAACCAAACTGCCATGCAGAAAGGAATATAAGCGTAAAGGGTGCAAAAAACTCATCCCGCGTCCACGAGATGGGGTCTACACCAAATATGCTGAGGATTGCATTGACAGGTCCGTCGCCGCCAAACACCTGCGACCAAACAATCGCAACTGCCACATTCCCTCCAAGTATGGAGGGAATGTAATAAGCAGTGCGGAAAAGGTTTACGCCTTTTAATTTGAAATTCAAAATAAACGCTACAAAGAAAGCCATGATTAAAACAAGCGGGGTACCCAGCAACACATAGGTGAGTGTCGCACTTACCGAGTCCCAAAAATGCGGAAAATTCCATACCCAGTCACCATAAGCATTGCGCGACCCACCAACTATACGTACATAGTTGTCAAATCCGATAAACTCACGAGTGCCGCGGATTGGTTGGAACTGGTATAAGCTGTTTACAAACGACGCGATGATGGGATACACCCTAAACAATGCCATCCCGATAAACCATGGAATCAGGAGCATGTAAGGCGCGAGTTTTATTCGCTTCTTTGTTTTTACCTTCGCCGTATTAGACATAGGCTTAGTTCATCGCATTAAGGTAGGATTGTTGCTCTGCCACCCAACGCTCTGCGGCTTCGCGTGCTGTTGCACCGCCTGTGCGGAACGCTTCAATCGCCGCTGCGCGTGCAGGACGTAGGTTGGGGTCTTCAAAAAGGTGGCACATATCACCCGTGTTTGCTACGAGCAAATCAAGGCCGTCTGCCATGAGTCCCCACACTTGGCCTTCTGCATCGGCTGTAGCCGCCGCACTACGTGCAAGGGGTACACCAAACTGGTCGCCTATAGCAAGCAGTGCATCGGGGTCTGTATACAGGAAGTTTAAGAAATAAGCGGCAATATGGTCTACGCCACGGTTTACCGCACCTTGTGTAACTGCGTGTACGAGTGACGGACGTTGCATAGAGTTAGCGGTTGTACCTGCTGTCATTGTAGGAAGAAGTGCTACGCCTACGCCTTCTACTTGGCGTGCGCCGGGGTCATTGTCGCCAAAGTTACCTGCGGCGAGGAAGATATTACCCACCCATTCAAACAGGCCGCCTGCGCGTCCTTGCATCCATACGGGGTTTGTTGTATCAAGGGGAGCTTCTTGTTGTACAAAGGTAGGCAATGCGCCGGCTTCTATTGCTCTGCCCATTACTTCGAATGCGGCTTCTACTTGGTCTACAGACGGTAGGATTTGGCCGCCGCCTTGCAGATTTACGCCATATTCGTTGAGAATCATTGTCATGAGGATGATGTCCCAAGACTGATAGCCCACAGGGAAGAATGCATAGCGGTTGTTTCCGCCGTCTACAGCGGTGTTGTTTGCGGCGATTTCCGCACCTACTTCGATTAGCTCATCCCATGTTGCGGGGAAGCCGTTGGGGAACATTTCTGTATTGTAGATTACTACACGGCCCGTAATACCATGAGGTACGCCGCTTAGTTCGCCATCGCGTGTTGTGGTAAACGCACGGAGGTCATCGCTCCACTCAGTAAGGTCAAGATATGGCAGAGTATTGTGGTTTGCAAATACATTGTACCCATCTCCGAGTGCGTGTACCCATGCAAAGTTGGACTGAAGCACGTCAGCTTCCGTACCTGCCGCGAGGTCCATGGTAAGCCTGTCGAGGTATCCGCCAAACGCTCCATAGATGGGGTTGACCGTGATATGAGGGTATCTGTCGGTAAAGATTGCGATTGCATCATTAATCGCAGCATGACGTGCGTCGCCGCCCCACCATTCAAATGTGATGGTCGCAGGGTTGCCGTCGTTTAGTTGCCAGTCCTCAGCTACAGGTGGTGGTGTTTCTACCGGTGCAGGTGTTGGTGCAGGTGTTGCGGGTGCGGGTGTTGCCGCTCCGCCCGCAGGGGTCGCGTCGTTTCCGCCACATGCTGTAATCACAAACATTGCAATAGCGGCAAGACATACTGCCAAAAGCATTTTTTTCATTTTTGTTCCACTCCTATATTTTTTATTTTATCCCAAAAGGGTTTGGAATCTACAATGTGACACCGTCTTTGAAAATCGAAATTTCGCGATAGTCATTTTCTTCGTTGCGGGTTGTTTTTCCGCTTGCCACTTCTATTATATATTCTGCGAAATCTCTTGCTAAATTATCCAGCGGTACGCCGTCCAAGAGTTGTCCCGCGTCAAAATCTATCCAATGCGGTTTTAGCTCGGAGAGTTTTGTGTTGCTCGATATTTTTACGGTGGGTACGGGTGCGCCGAGGGGCGTGCCGCGCCCTGTAGTAAACAGCACTATATGTACCCCTGCCGCCATTAGATTTGTGACTGCAACTATATCATTGCCGGGTCCTTGCAAAAGGTTTAGCCCGGGAGTTTTGCATGTTTCGCCATAGCCGAGTACATCGGTGACATAACTCGTTCCGCCTTTTTGGGTACAGCCCAGTGATTTTTCTTCTAATGTAGAAATCCCACCATCCTTGTTACCGGGCGAAGGGTTTTCGTAGATTTCTTGGTTGTGACGCATAAAATAATTTTTAAAATCATTTACGAGTGACACCGTTTTATCAAAAACACCCGTATCTGCCGCACGATTCATAAGGAGAGTCTCTGCGCCAAACATCTCCGGTACTTCTGTGAGAACCGAAATGCCGCCTTGGGCTATGAGGTCGTCAGAAAATCTGCCCACGAGGACATTTGCCGTCACACCGGAAAATCCGTCCGAACCGCCGCATTTTAGCCCCACAACTAAACGCCCTACGGGTATGGGCTTACGTGTGAAGGTATCGGCATATGCCTTTAGCTCACGAATCAGTTTTAGACCCTCAGCGATTTCGTCAGTGACATCCTGCGTGTTTAAAAATTTGACACGCTTATCATCCCATGTGCCGAGTAGCTTTTTGAAATCGGATATATGATTGTTTTCGCAACCCAGACCAAGTACCAAGACACCCGCGGCATTTGGATGATTTACCATATTGCACAAAATCTTACGTGTATACTCATGGTCATCACCCAGTTGCGAACATCCATATGGATGCACAAATGTAAAAACATCGTCCGCGCCACTAAGTTTACAGAGCTTTTCTGCAATTTTGTTTACACAGCCCACGGTGTTTATGACCCAGACCTCATTACGTATCCCCACAGAGCCGTCGGAGCGTTCGTATCCCATAAAAGTAGCGGGTGCAGTGGAAGAAGCGGCTATTTTTTCGGGGACATAACTATAGTCGATGATGCCGCTCAGATTGGTTTTTATGTTATGGGTATGCACATGGTCGCCTGATTTTATTTCGCAAAGGGCATGGCCTATGGGATAGCCGTATTTTATTACATTTTCGCCCTTTGCTATATCGCTCGTAGCGATTTTATGCCCTGCGGGGATTTTCCCCATGTCTTTTAAAGCAACAGCCACATTGTCGTTGTGGTTTATGGTCAGCGTGTTTTCCATCATATAACCTTTTCTATTTCGGCCTTCATGCCGTGTTTT
Source organism: Defluviitaleaceae bacterium (assembly GCA_009786925.1). Lineage (GTDB taxonomy): Bacteria > Bacillota > Clostridia > Lachnospirales > WQUN01 > WQVC01. Next base: position 10,442 of record WRGY01000065.1, read on the forward strand.
TCGATGTTTTGCAGATGTATTGTGATTTTTTCTAAAAAGCCGGGTAAAGCAGTGAGGTCTTGTCCCCATAACTCTGCATTTGCAAGGATTTTGTCAACTTTGTCGTTTTGGATAAAGGATAGGATGGCCTCACTATCCGAGGCTTTATCTGTTTTGTAAAACACAAGGAGTGCGGCGAGTGAGAGCGTAAGTGCGGCGGGATAATCCCCAAACAACCTATGATAATCCAAAATCGAAGGCAGTACCCTTGCCCTAAATTTTGCTACGGAGTTGAGCGCGATACTTAGCAGATAGTGTTTGACATATGGGTTTGCGAAGCGGTCGAAAACGGAATCTGCAAAGGAGAGCAAATCTTCTTCTTCAAGCCCCTTACCCTTCATCGCAGGTATTATTTCTTTATATATGCCTTTTTGCAAAAATTTAACAAAAAGCTCGTCAGCCATCATATCACCGACGGTCTCCTTGCCGCATAAAAAAGCCGCAAGTACACTCATGGTATGCGCACCATTCAAAATCCTCACCTTGCGGATTTTATAGGGTGTCACATCATCGGTAATCAATACATTAAGACCCGCTTTTGCAAATGGGAGACTGCGGTTTATTTCTTCGGCGGCTTCTTTGCCCGCTTCGATTACAAAAAAATGAAAAATTTCACCCGTCACAATAAGCTCATCACGGTATCCCAGTGTTTTTTCAAAATCCTCGTCCTTGGGATAACCCGTCACAATACGGTCTACGAGTGTGTTTGTAAAATGGTTATGCCTTTCCACCCAGTCACAAAACCCCTGCGGCAAATCCCATTCCTTTGCATGACGCAATACAATCTCCCTAAGTTGCGTACCATTATTGTCAATCAACTCACAGGGAATAAAAACAAAGCCCTTATCCTCCGCTCCACCAAAAAATCTATATCTCTCATACAAAAAAGCAGTGACTTTTGCCGGAAAGCTCGAGGGCGGTTCCGCCATACAGTCATGAGGCTTTTGGGTAGGTGCATAAACAATACCCGCCTCTGTAGTGTTGGACACGATATATCTGAGAGCCGGATTTTTTATGTTTTCCATATACAACTCATGTTCTGCATATGGGTTTATTATGCGCGACACAGACTTGACAAGTTGCTGTTTTGATACCTGTTTTCCATCTACAAGACCACGGAGGACTACGGTATAACAGCAATCCTGTGCGTTGAATTTTTTGATTATATCGTCAGGGCTTTCGATGGGTTGGACAATTACTATATCACCGTCGTACAGCCCTTTTTCATTTAGCTCGTCAATAAAAGAATCAATAAACGCACGCAAAAAATTCCCTTCGCCAAACTGGAGTATTTTTTCTTCGCGCTTCGACGCTTTTTTCATAAGCACGCCCCTTTTCCTCTATGGTAATTATAACCATGGATACAAATATGTCAATATGATTACAAGATTTTTTTATATACTTCTACAAAAATCACCTCGCAAACAGCACAAAAAATATATAACTTACATAAAAAGCCACCATAATGCCACCCTCGACGCGCCCCAGGGTCTTTTTTGTATAGACAAACAAAATCGTGAGCAGACTGCCAAAAATCAGCATCGCCGTATCAAACATCAATGCCGTTTCAAATTCCAATGGAGCAATAAGCCCTGTGAGTCCCAGTATAAACAGGATGTTAAAGATGCTTGAGCCGATGACATTACCCAGTGCAAACTCGTTTTCGCCGCGCTTGCAGGCTACAAGCGATGTGATTAGCTCGGGCAGTGATGTTCCCATTGCGATGATGGTAATCCCGATGACACGTTCCGAAACGCCCAAGACCGTAGCG
>WRGY01000066.1 GCA_009786925.1 Defluviitaleaceae bacterium
CACCCCTGTGGCGAACTGTGATTTTACCTTGGCCGTTACGCCCGGAATGCTTCTTTAGGTGAACGGTAAGGCTTTTCTCGGGAGATGACTTTGTAATTTCCGCGAAATCGGAAACGGTCATCTGCCTTTGAGAAGGGGTTATGGGACGATAACGTTTTACACCCATTGTGATTTCTCCTTTAGATTCCTTCGAAATATTCTATCGGGCTACTGCCCGGGGTAAGCTTTACTATTGCCTTTTTGCGTCTTGTTGTTTCACCGGGCTTTGAGCCTCTGCGATGACGCTTTTTGGGGTGAGTATTCATTGTATTCACGGAAGCAACGGTTACATTGTTGAAACAACGCTCTACAGCTTCCTTGATTTGTGTTTTTGTAGCATGAGGGTGAACATAGAATGAGTATGTCTGCTCTTCCAACAGACTCATGCTTTTTTCTGTCATCAACGGCTTGAAGATAACGTCATAATATTTTAAATCTGCCATTATGCGTACACCTCCTGAATTTTTTCGATTGCGTCTTTTGTGATGACCAAGCTGTCATATTTCAGGATGTCGTATACATTAATCGTGTTTACACCTGCGGTTTTGATGTTAGGGATGTTGCGAGCAGAAAGAACTACGTTTTCGTTAGCACCATCCATCACAAAGAGAGCTTTGCCCAGAGCCAAATTTTTGCATACGCCCTGCATTTCTTTTGTTTTGATTTCGGGAAGCGAGAGGCTGTCCAAAACGATGAGCTGCTCATTTTTAACCTTATCAGAAAGTGCAGATTTTAACGCAAGCCTTTTCTGCTTTTTGTTTAGCTTAAAAGAGAAATCGCGTGGTTTTGGCGCGAACACCACACCACCGCCCGTCCACTGTGGAGAGCGAGTAGAACCCTGACGTGCGCGACCAGTGCCTTTTTGTCGCCATGGCTTTGCACCACCGCCGCGCACTTCTGCGCGTGTTTTTGTGCTTTTATTGCCCTGACGTTGGTTTGCAAGATATTGTACAACCGCCATATGAACAGCGTGCTTATTAACCTTTATACCGAAAATATCATCGCTAAGCTCGATACTGCCTACACTGTCGCCCTTGATATTCTTAACTGCTACTGAAGCCATGGAAGCCAACTCCTTTATACTTTAACCGTGCTTTTTATAGTTACCAATGCACCCTTAATCCCGGGGACTGCGCCGCGCACAAGAATCAAATTCTTTTCTGCGTCTGTGCGTACAACTTCGATGTTTTGAATTGTTGTTTTTCTAGCACCCATATGTCCGGGAAGTTTTTTGCCTTTGCGAACTTTACCGGGTGTTGTGCCTGACCCCATGGAGCCGTGTCCGCGGTGATATTTGCTACCGTGAGTCATAGGCCCGCGATGCATGTTATGACGCTTGATTGCACCCTGGAATCCTTTACCCTTGGATGTACCGGTAACATCTACGAGGTCGCCCTTTTCAAACATGTCAGCCTTGATTTCCGCGCCCACTTCGAATGCGTCACAGTCGTCAAGTTTTAGCTCCTGCAATACTCGCTTTGGTGTAGCGTTTGCGCCGAGATGAGCCGAAAAGTGACCTGCTCTGGGCTTGCTCACCAATTTCTCGCGGATTTCTCCAAAGCCCACTTGCAACGCGGCATATCCATCTTTTTCTACTGTTTTCTTTTGAACAACCACACAGGGGCCTGCCTCTAATACCGTAACAGGTACCACTGTTCCATTTTCTTCAAATATCTGTGTCATGCCAAGCTTTTTGGCCAATATCGCTTTTTTCATGGTAAAGCCTCCCTACATTACTTTTACTGTGATGTCCACACCGTCGGGCAAGTCCAAGCGGGTGAGCGCGTCAACAGTTTTTGGGGTTGGCATAAGCACATCTATCAGACGCTTATGTGTACGCATTTCGAACTGCTCACGACTATCTTTGTACTTATGCACCGCACGCAGAATCGTAACAATCTCTTTTTTTGTAGGAAGCGGGATAGGCCCGCAGATTTCTGCACCCGTGCGCTTTGCAGTTTCTATGATTTGTACCACGGACTGGTCTATCAGTTTATGGTCGTATGCCTTCAAATTAATCCGTATTTTCTGATTTTGCATGGGTATCCTCCAATTTGCTCTGAAAACTTACACGCGTCCGGGCGTGTCATGTGTTACTTGCAGACAATAGATGATTATACGCGAATTTTTGTATTAGTCAAGCTTTTTTTAAAAAAATATTTGCGAGTAGATGTTTTGGTCATAACCGCTCAAACGCGCATATACAGCTGATTAAATGAGAAGCCGTCCCACCTGCAAAGGGGAGTTGAGCGGTTCAAGCCAAAACATCTATATATGCCACACTGTTGTCACATTTACTATGCTATGCTTGGCTCATAGAAAAAACGTTGGAAAAATGCGGAGGTGCAGAATGATTGAATCATTAAAGGCTCAAATGGCCGACTGGAAACAAACAAGAAGCATTATTTTAGGCTTTTTGGAAGAATTAAGCGATGCAGACCTTGACAAAATCCTACCACGCAAAGTACTTAACACTATCCGTCTACAGGCATATGAATTAACTTTGTTTCAGCGTGATATTGTGGACTCGTTGTCCACACTCGCGGTTGATTTTGGCGCAGAGTATATCTACGAAAATTGGCCTACAGCCAAAATCATAGAAAGAATGGCTGAACTTGATGACGCATTGGAAAAAAAGTTGAACACCATGAACGGTACCGAGATGATAGATTATTATGGAGAACAACAAAATGTGCATCAAATTATTTCGAGCATGATAGGGCATGAAAATATGCATATCGGACAAATCATCGCCTTCTGCTATGCAACAGGCATAGAAGTCCCAAATTGCATATCAGAGCCAATGGCACTTGAAGGATAAATTTTAGGGAGTGCCCGAAGCACGCTGGAGAGGGGCGCGAGTGGAAGATTGCAGAGAGCGATTGCGTGCGCCGCGTAGCGCATTATCACGGCTAAAAAAATACTAGCCGACGACGGCAACGTCGGAGGCAGTATTTTTCCGTGATACCAGCGGAGCAAAGGCGTAGCATAGCGAACGCAACTTCCACTCGCGCCCCTCTCCAGCGTGCTTCGGACACTCCCGGGTTTAACCGGATGTGTCATCCAGCAGACGCACGCTCACGAGTTTAGAAATCCCCTGCTCTTCCATGGTAACTCCGTAGAGATTGTCGGCGGCTTCCATGGTGCCTTTGCGGTGGGTGATGATGATAAACTGGGTGCCTTTGGAGTACTGTTTTACAAAATTTGCAAAGCGGTAGACATTTGCGTCGTCGAGTGCTGATTCGATTTCGTCGAGGACACAAAACGGCGACGGCTTCATACGCAGTATGGCAAAGAGCAGAGAAATAGCAGTGAGTGCGCGTTCTCCACCGGAAAGGAGCATGAGGTTTTGCAGGGATTTTCCCGGGGGTTGTGCGATGATTTCTATGCCTGACTCGAGTACATTTTCTGTATCCATGAGGCGGAGCTTTGCCTTACCGCCTTCGAACATCTCACGGAACACCTCTTGGAAATGGGTTGCGATTTCTTCAAATTTTTCTGCAAACTGTGTCTCCATTTGGGCTGTGAGGCTTTGGATTAGCTCTTCCAATGCGGCCTCTGCGGTGAAGATGTCCTCACGCTGTGTTGTAAGGAACCCGTGACGTGTTTTTAGTTGTTTGTATGCCTCGATTGCACCGACATTTACATTTGTCATCTGCGAAAGCTCGGCCTTTAGCTGTTGTCCCATCTTGCGCAATGTTGCTTCATTAAAATCATCGCGTTTGTACTGTTGTGCTGTTTGGGCGGTGAGACTGTACTCCTCCCAGATTTCGTTGTGGAGGCGATGGCTTGTTGTGTCCAAATTTTCCTTTCTGGCTTCGAGACGTGCGATTTCTCGCTCGATTAGGGATGTTGCATCAGTCTGGGTACGTTCTTCCGTTTCGGTTTGGGCGATTGCATTGTCCAGGGTGTTTTTTTCTTCTTCGCTTTGGGTCAGGACAGAACGCACTTCTTCCAGCCGCGATTGGATTTTTTCCAACTCGGCTATTTTTTCGGCTCGTTCGGCGGCTGATTTTTCTGCCGCTTTTTTATTGTCAGAAATTTCTGTGAGGATTTTTCCTTTTTCTGATGAAAGTGCCTCGGATTCTTTTTTCAGGCGGTCTATTGTCTGTTTTGCGTGGGTGATTTTATCCTCCGAGCGGGTGATGTCTACACGCAGGTCTGCCAATAAGTCTGTCTCTTCTGTGGTGGTTTGGCGGTTTTGCTCCAGCTCTTTTTGGTAGTTTTCCAAAATTTCGCGAGCCTTGTCGGCAAGGTCACTATGTTGTGCAAGCTCATCTTTTGCGACACGGATGGCGTTGTTTGTTTCTGCAATTGCGGCGAGGAGCTTTTCGTTTTCTGTCGCAAACTGCGCGGTTTGGCCATCCAAGGTTTTTATTGCCTCTTCTGCTTCGGCAAGTTTGCCGCTTAGGCTTTGCTGCTCCAGCTGTGCAGTGTTTACTGTTTCGCGGACAGCGTTTAATGCCTCACGAGTGGTGGCGCGCTTTTCGTTTAACACACGCTGTTCTTCTGTCAGGTCGTCCATGTTCTTTTGCAAAAAAGCGACCTCTTCTTTTAATTTATTTAACCTGCTTGTGCGGCCTACGATGCCCCCTGTACTGCGAGAAACACTACCCCCGGTAATCGCACCGCCGGGGTTTAGCCTTTCGCCTTCCTTTGTTACAATTTTGTACGAATAATTGTATTTTTTGTGAATCAAAAGTGCGTTGTCCAATGTGTCAATAACCAAAAAATCCCCGAGCAGTTGTGAAATAACAGGCGAATAAACCGCCTCACATGAAACCAACTCAGCGGCAATGCCAACAAAACCCCTGTCATTTTTAAAATGCGCGGCTTCTATATTTCTGCCCTTGACCGCAGAAAGCGGCAAAAATGTAGCACGCCCCTCATTATGCTGCTTTAGATACTCGATTGCATGTTTAGCATCCTCTTCATTTTTTGTAATAATATTTTGTGCGGCAGAGCCAAGTGCGATTTCGATGGCTGTTTCAAACTCGCCCGCTACGCCGATTAGCTCACCGACGGCTCCACAGATTCCCGAAAACCTTGGGCTATGTTCCCTTTTTTCCAAAATGACCTTAACACTTTTAAAGTACCCCTCACGCTGAGATTCTAAGTCAGAAATAGCACGATAACGGCCTCGTGTGGCAGTGAGGCTCTCTGTTGCTTTTTGGATTTTTGCATCAAGGACATCGGCATCTGTACGGAGCTGATTGTATGTGAAGTTATACTCTTCTTGATTTTTGTGGGCATGTTCCAGCTCTCGCTCGCAGGCTGTGAGTGAAATTTTCAGCTCGTCGGCGGAGAGTTTTTTTTCTTCCAAAGTGGCCTCATGGCGTGCGATTTCGGCATTTAGGCGTTCCATATCATCCTCTTGTCGGCGATAATTGTTTTCTGCCTCCAGCACATGGGCGCGACTGTCTGTGGCTGTGTTCATCGCGTCCATTACATTTTGGTTAAGCTCGTCCATCTTCTCCGTGCTTTCACGCATGGCCTCATCGCGTTGTGCGGCAATCTCCAGCTGTTCGGAAAGGCGAGCAGTGAGGGATTGCAACTCTGTTTCTGTTTCTGCAACCACTTTTACTTCATTTTTACTTTCTTCATTTTTTTCTAAAATCCCCATGTCACGTTTTTCTGCCTCGCCTATGAGGCGTGCATTATCAGTTTCAAACTGCTCAAGGCGGCTTTCTAATAGCTTAATATCACTTTGGCGTTGCTCGATTGCAGTTGTTGTTTCTAATAAATCCTCGTTTGCGCGGCGATATTTTGCATCAGTGTTTGCGGCGCGGGATTTTAGCTCCTCACTTGCACTACGCGCCTCGGCCAACAGACGTTTTCCGTCATCCGATTGTGACAATGCAGTCGCCAGCGACTTCTGTGTATTGTCCATGTCGTCGCTTATTTTTTTTATATCTTCCAAAAAAATATTTATATGAACACTCTTGTATTCATCACGCAGTTCCAAAAAACGGCGAGCCTCTTCGGATTGCAACTCCAGCGGCTCCAGCTGCTCGGTCAGCTCCGTAATGATGTCGTCTACGCGAGCGCGGTTTTGTTTTTCGCGTTCGAGCTTGTTTACTGCTTCGCCACGCCTGGCTTTAAACTTGCTGATGCCCGCCGCCTCTTCGAATACATTACGCCTGTCCTCACCACGTAGTGACAAAATCTCGTCGATGCGTCCCTGCCCCACAATAGAGTATCCGTCGCGCCCGATTCCCGTATCCATAAAGAGCATTTGTATGTCTTTTAGGCGGCAGTTTTCGCCATTAATCGAATACTCACTCTCACCCGAGCGATACACACGTCGCGTGACCGTGATTTCTTTAAACTCTAACGGGAGTGCCTTGTCATTGTTGTCGAGACGCATTGTAATTTCTGCATAACCAAGCGGCTTACGATGCTCTGTCCCCGCAAAGATTATGTCCTCCATCTTGCCGCCACGCAGGGTTTTTGCACTTTGCTCACCCAGCACCCAGCGCAATGCATCGGCGATGTTAGATTTTCCGCTCCCATTGGGCCCCACCACACCGTTGAGACCAGGCGCAAGGTCTAACGAAATGCGGTCTGCAAAGGATTTGAATCCCGAAAGTTCTAATTTTTTCAAGTACATGTACAAATCACTTCTCTTTCGGCAATATTATGATATAATTACAAACAAGTTACAAGATTATTTTTACAAGGAGGCGGTTATATTGGTAAAATTTTTAGCAGGAATGAAGGGCGAAGGTAAAACCCGCAAGCTTATGGACATGGCCAATGAAAACGCAAAAGTAACAGACGGTAGCCTGGTTTACATTGATGATGACAGAAGAAGAATCCATGACCTGCACCGCGACGTACGCTACGTAGAGGCAGGCAAAGGCGAACTGGCAAACTACCGCGAGTTTATAGGTTTTTTGTTAGGGATTTTGTCACAAAACAGCGACATCACCCATATTTATGTAGATGGGCTGAACACCATACTGGCCCCCGATACCGTAACAAACGATTGTTTATCCAAACTAAAAGCACGTCTGGATTCATTAGTAAAAACTGACCAAGTAAGTTTTACGATAAGTGTCCACTGCGAAAAGGACAACTTGCCGGATGATATAAAAGCTTCATTAGTATAAAAAAAGGTGCTACCTCGCAAAACTGCGGAGTAGCACCCCTTTTTTTTATCTTTCTGCCCACTCACGATAATATGTCGCGAGTTTTTTGTCACTGCCTGCAATATGTTTGGTGAGCCATGTTATTACTACTTTGTTGACTTCCATGCCCAGATTAAAGTTGTCGCCATCCTTAAACTCCCCCAGCGTAAGCGTATTGTTTTCGAATTTAGCTTTTAGCTCTGATGCAACGTTCAAAAACACATTATGTTCGTATTTATGCTCGGCAGCGGCAGGGTATTCGCATTCGTCCATCAACTTTTCTTCGTTAGCAAAATGATTTACTACATAAGAAGAAAGAAAATTTATTGCCGTTTTTACCTTGTCGCCCCTCTGCATCCCTGAGGACGAAAGCACGTTTTGTACAAGCCTGAAAATTTCTTTATGGTCATTATCCACCATCTCGTTACCCGTTTCATACGAGCTATTCCACAGTGACATATATATGCTCCTTCTGCGTTTTTTTGACATTTTACCACTGACATATAGCGAAATCAATGAGAATATAGCGAGTTTACTTAAAAACAGTCGAAAGCGAGGCAGAAAATCGGCGGCTTCAAGCCGTTTTCTGACGAAGTTTGAGACGATTTTTAAGTTAACTCGCTATATACCATTTTTCTTATGAAAAAATCGTCAAGGTTATGCCGGTCGAGTTGTCGCTTTGTGTATAAATTCATGCAACAAAGAGTTTATTTCGCCGCCTATGAGAAGGATAATTGCCACTGCATTGAGCCAGAGGCATAGAATAAAAATACCCGCAACGCTACCATAAATGGCGGGCAACTGTGAAAAATTTGATGTAACAAATCCAAAAACAACACTCGTGACGACCCAAGCGGCGACAGTAAATATGGCCCCCGGGTACACACGCATTTTATACGGTTGTGCCAGTCTGTAGATAAAAGAAGTAAATACAAAAAGCACAATCGGCGCGCCCACCCAGCCGATAATCCCACGCCAAAAGACCAAAAGACCAAGCATAACAATAAGCGCGGCAGAAAAAAGCAACATGAGAGCGAAACTAAGCCCAACCTGCGCAAAAAAACCTCGCTCGCGTCCATCCGTAGTACGCACCACCGCCCTAAAGCCATTTACTGTATTATAAATACTGAAAAACAATGCCGCTGACAGTACTCCCGCACTGCGCGTACCTAGTATTTCTGCAACAAAACCCGAAACAAGCTCCGACACCTCTCCCGGCAACACATCATAAAGCCCGCTCAAAATCGCCGCAGCATCCAAATCCATAAAGCCCATCAACGCCATAAGGAACACCAAGAACGGAAAAAAAGCCAGCAAAACTCGAAACGTAAGACCGGCCGCTCGCTCAAAAATCTGTACACGATTGCATTGGAGTACAAGGTTAAAAATGAAAATTAAAAATCTAAACATAAGGTTAGTATGCACCTATTAAAAAAAATGATGCCCAACACGCATTGGCATTTCATCGCCAAATCCCTTATCGCATAATTCTTTATATATGCTTTTTTCACGCATCATTAATCCATGAAGGAAAGGATTCCTTCTTCCTCCATAGTATTTTTAAAACGAACAAGGTTTTCCATTTCGACTTTTTCGTCGTTATGTAAGCCATCATTTGTAAGGTGGTCGTTTAAGTGGCCATCCCTATCTAACTGCTCAAAAAACGCTTTGTATTTTAACACGTCGTCTTTTAACTTTTTATTTACATGGTCATTCATAATTAACGCCCCATCCTTTAAATTGACACACCGTATCATATAAATTTAATCGTCAATTTTTACACTCAACCCCGTAGGCAAATTCCTCCACAGGATTTCTGCATTTTCGCTTGTTTTTAATACATGAATTACATTTGTATCGGGAGTGGCATATATTTTGGCAAATTCCTTTTCGCCCATATGCGGGCGGACAGGGAAGGCTAATTTTTCTTCTTCGAGGGAGAACTGTGCGTCTACGCCGGGCTTGTTTCCCCTTGCATCGAGACGTATCCATTTGTTTTGGACATAGACTGCGTTTAGTGCGTGGAGGATTAGGTATGGGTGGGTGTCGTCGTCGAGTATGAGTGATTGATAACAAATCCCTGCGGGTACACCGCCACAGCGCAAAATGGCCGCGAGCAGATGTGATTTTGCATAGCAAATCCCCTGACCTACGCGTAATACCTCGGAGGCCTTGCAGGTTACGATGCTCCCGCCAATATCGGCGGTGTGTGCAATCTCATCACGTACATACTCGAATGCGGCTTTTACGAAGTCGGTTTTGCAATTAGAAACGGCGAGTTCGTGGGAGAGGGCTGCTACCTCTGCTGTATCAAAGTCAATGATTTCGCAAGGTTGCAGATATTCCGAAAAATCGTCCGCACATAGCCGAAAAAGCTCATGTATACGGTCTGTGGCGGCGATGCTGTGAAGATGACCAAAAAGGGTCTCCAGTCCTGTGGCATGTCGATACTCTGTGACTCCTGCGTTTTTTGCGCGGGATAGGGTGTGGAGATTGCGACCTCGTTTCATTACCACTTGCTCTTCTTTGGTCAGAATCAAAAAAATTTTGTGGTACATCTTGGACTGGGCAGACGCAGATACAAACTTCCGTGCCTCATGGTTGACCCTTCGGAAAGGAATGCCCTCTTTGAGAAGTTTGTCTCGCACAAGCAACTCAAAAACTGCGTCACCAAGGTATGCAAGCTCCGACGGGTTTAGGCGTACTTCCATCTTACACCTGTCGGGGTATCTTCGATTATGACTCCCATATCAGAAATTTCATCGCGGATACGGTCGGCCTCTGCAAAGTTTTTTGCGGCGCGTGCCTCTTGTCTTGCGTTGATTAGTGCTTCGATTTTGGTTTGTGCAACTTTGTCGTTTTGGTTGAAGGTTTGAAGGGTAATACCCAAAATGCCGCAGAGGTTTTCCAATTCCTCTCTCATGGCAGGATAATTTTGGGGCTGAGAAGCCGCAAGCAGGGTGTTGATTTCCTTCACAAGCTCAAAAATCGCGGTGATTGCGTCGGCGGTATTAAAGTCGTCATCCATTGCACTAAAAAAGTCGGAACTGTGAGAAGATTTTTCGTATGCGTCGGTCGTACCTTGCCCTTTGCTTTCTTCGTGGAGAAGGTTGTCGTGGCAGGTTTTTATTCTTTTAAGCCCCTGCGCCGCCGCTTGAAGCACTTCGTCATTAAACTCCATGGGCATACGATAGTGTCCGCTCAACAGATAGAATCGTATAACATCATGCGGAAATTTTTCTGCAACTTCGCGATATGTGAAAAAATTGCCGCGGGATTTTGACATTTTTTTGTGGTCGTTGGTGATACTGCCACAATGCAACCAATAGTTTGCAAAATCACAGCCTGTGACGGCTTCTGTCTGGGCGATTTCGTTTTCGTGGTGGGGAAACACGAGGTCTACGCCGCCACCATGTATGTCGATTTGGTCGCCCAGATATTTTTTTACCATGGCAGAGCATTCTATATGCCAACCGGGACGACCGTCACCCCATGGACTCGCCCACTTTGGCTCATCGGGTTTTGCGGGTTTCCATAGCACAAAATCCAGCGGATTACGCTTGCCCGCTTCTACTTCTATACGTGCGCCTGATTCCAGGTCGTCTGTTTTTTTGCGCGAAAGCTTACCGTATCCGTCGAATTTTTCTACAGCATAATATACAGTGCCGTTATTTTCATATGCATAGCCTTTGGATATGAGTGTGGTGATGAGTGATATTATTTCGGGGACTTCTTCTGTGGCACGAGGATTGACGGTGGCGGGCAGGACATTTAGGTCGCTAAGGTCATCAAGGGTACTTTTGATGTATCGGTCTGCGATTTCTTCGGTAGAAACGCCTTCTTCTACAGCCTTTGTGATGATTTTGTCATCTATATCAGTGAAATTTTGTACAAAAAAAACATCATATCCCTTGTACTGCAAATAACGCCGTATCGCATCGAATATCACATAAAATCGTGCATTGCCTATGTGTATGTCGTTGTACACGGTCTGTCCGCAGGTGTACATTTTTATTTTTTTTGGCTCAATGGGAATAAATTCTTGTTTGTCACGTTTCATTGTGTTATAGATTTGCATATTTCACTCCCTAATTCCGAATTAAACAAACCGCGTGTGCGGCTATACCATCACCTTTGCCTGTAAATCCCAGTCCTTCTTCTGTAGTAAATTTTATATTTACACTCGAAGGCGGGATACCGAGCGATACGGCGATATTGCCTTCCATTTCTTTACGAAGGATTTGCATACGAGGAGCCTCTGCTACTACGGTTGCGTCTACGTTTTCTATCGACCATCCCGCCTTATGCAAATGCTGTCGCACTTCCCACAGCAGTTTTAAACTGGAGATGCCCTTGTAATACGGATTTGCATCAGGAAAAACCTGCCCTATATCGCCAAGCCCCCCTGCACCAAGCAGTGCATCCATGACAGCGTGGACAAGCACATCCGCATCCGAATGTCCAAGCAATCCCTTTGCATATGGGATTTCTATACCGCCGATGATTAGTGGCCGCCCCGCTACCAGACGATGCACATCATAGCCTTGCCCTATTCTAAAGTTCATAGCCCCTCCTTATTTAACAAAACATCACCCCATGACAACTATGACTTTATGCATACCGCCTTTGGAGACGGGGAGGATATTGCCTTCTGTTTTTTTGCCATCGACGGTGATTTCTTTTATGCCTTTTTCTACGCCGTTTGGATTTTCGACGGTGATTTCATATGTCGCACCGCGGAACTTACGTGTCACGCTAAAGCCTTTCATATCAGCGGGGATACAGGGGTCTATGCGCAGTCCGTCATACTCGGGACGAATCCCAAGGATGTACTGCGAAATACTCGTAAAAGTCCAAGCCGCCGTACCTGTGAGCCATGAGTTTTTGCCTTCTCCATGGCGTACTGCGTCTTTGCCGGCTATCATCTGGCAGTAGACATAAGGCTCCATGCGCCTAAGGCCGCTGTCATCTTCGCGGTAGGCGGGGCAGATTTTTTTGTATGTGTCAAAGGCACGGGTGCCGCGGCCGAGGCGTGTCTCGGCGATAGTCACCCATGGGTTGTTGTGACAGAAAATACCTGCGTTTTCTTTGTAACCGGGTGGGTAGGAAGAAATTTCGCCAAGCTCGAGATGATATTCCTTGTAAGCAGGCTGTTGCAGAACTATACCATAGGGAGAGTCCAGCCATTCTTGTACGGAGTTTAGGGCTTTTTCGGCGCGGCCGTCGGTCAGGCCGATGTCCGCCATTACACTAAAACC
>WRGY01000067.1 GCA_009786925.1 Defluviitaleaceae bacterium
GGCTATATGGTTAAAAAAATGATTGAAGCACAAGAAAGACAAATGGCCGGCAAATAAATCAAATTAAAGGCCAAAAAACACCTGCATGGAGCGGATTAGTCCACTCTTGCAGGTGTTTTTCCCATTTGCACGGCTAGGTTGCCTATGGCTGTGGCTTCGGCTTTGCCTATTATTATTTCTTTTTTACAATATTGTCTGGTTAGGCGTGTGAGATAATCAGTTTTTATTCCGCCGCCTACTATGCAGATTTTTTCATATGTTTTGCCTGTGAGTTTTTCGAGTTCGTGAGCGGTGTAGCTATAGTTCATGGCTAGGGAGTTGTAAATGATGGCAGCTATATCGCCGGGGTCATGGGGCGGAGTTATGCCGCTTTCTTCGCATATAGTTTGTATTGTTTTTATCATAGACTTAGGAGAAAAAAGCCTACTATCGTTTGTATCTATTGAGTCTTTTACATCAGAGGCTTCTGCCATCGTTGCCAGTTGGTCAAAGGTATATTTGTCGTCGAGTTCCTTTTTTACGCTTTGGATGAGCCATAGACCCATGATGTTTTTTAGGTATCGGTATGTGGAGCCGTAGCCCCCTTCGTTTGTAAAATTTTTTACACGGCTTTGTTCAGAACAATCAGGGGCTTCGAGTTCTACGCCCATGAGTGACCATGTGCCGGAGCTTATAAAAATCGTGTCTTTGTCAGGCATGGTGACAACGGCAGAGGCCGTATCATGTGTAGCAGGTAAAACAACTTTGCAGTTATACCCGACAGCTGTCTCGACCTCGGGCAAAAGCTCGCCGAGGACAGTACCCGGTGGCACTATTTCACAAAAAATTTCTTTGGGGTATCCGCATTTTTCAATTATTTCAAAATCCCAGTCCCGTGTCACCGCATTAACAAGCCCTGTTGTCGTAGCGTTTGTATATTCTGTTTTTGCCACACCGCATAACAAGAAGTGGAAATAATCGGGTAGCATTAACATCTTTTTGGCATCTTCGAGTCCGTTTTCTGCATCTACCGCCGCGAGTTGATATATTGTATTCATTGCGGCTTTTTGGATTCCTGTGCGTTTGTATAGTTCGCTGTCAGTGCATTTTTGGGCAATCACATCCTCCATACCCTCGGTACGCATGTCGCGGTAGGATACGGCATGTCCAAGCACATTAGAACCTTTATCCAAAACGACAAAGTCAACGCCCCATGTGTCGATGCCTACACTGTATGGGATTTTGCCCAGTTCGGCACATATTTTCATGCCTTTGATGATTTCGCTAAAAAGTGCCTTGGTGTGCCAGCACAAAACGCCGTCTTTTTCGCGTATTTTATTGCCAAACCGGTAGACCTCTTCGTAGCAAATTTTGCCGTCCTTTACCCATCCGAGCATATGTATCCCCCCGGACGCGCCTATGTCTATTGCAAGAAAATACTTCATATGATTTCCGCCTGACCCGATTTTAATGCCTTTATTATATCAAATATATCATTTGCGCGTTTTTTTAGCACAATTCCGCTGGGTCTGCGAAGATAGTCGTCATGTGCATCACTGCCGGCTTGTTTTGCCAGCTTATGTTTTTCGGCGTATGCAAAGGCTTTTTTGTTGGTGTTATCAGGCATACTAGCATTAAAAATCTCGATTCCGTCTATCAAGGTCGGGTCGACAGGGGAGGGGTTTGCAATCCAAAATGCATCCCTAAACGGATGAGCCTGAGCCAAATATGCCCCCGCACTACGCACCGCCTCACTAAATTTTTTCATGGAAAGTTTGTCAAAATCAGGATGCTCCAACAGCCAATCAGGCGAAAGCCCATATACCAAAAAATCTGTGCCGTTATAGCTGTATTCCAGTCCAAAAAACACATTGAAGTCGCATTTGTCGCCTTCTTTTTTTGCCCTGAAAAAGCCCTCGGCAAAAAACTTAATTTTTTCTCCCCAATGGATGTTTTTTGGGCATCCGCTGTTTCCGTTAAAAAAATGGTCTGTAACAATAGTCCCCGCGTAGTCCAAGCTTTTATAATAACGCACCATATCCTCCGGTGTGGCCGAAGCGCACGCACTGGCAGGATAGGTATGCATATGTGTTTCGTATTTAAACATCAGCAACCACAACCTAAATGCAATATTTGATACATTGTACATGTGAAAAAATTAATACGCAAGTTTACTAATAAACACTTTTATCACCCAGCCCCTGTACCAATTTTACAATTTTGCTGGTACCAAGCCTATCAGCCCCGAGCCTAATAAATTCGGTTGCATCTTCCAATGAATTAATCCCGCCGGAAGCCTTTACCTTAACATGCGGTGGAGAATACTCCCTTAGCAAAGCCACGTCTTTAAACGTTGCCCCACCGGAAGCAAATCCCGTTGATGTTTTAATAAAATCCGCGCCGGACTCGCCAACGACTTCGCACATTTTTTTCTTTTCATCATCTGTTAATAGGGATGTTTCGATGATTACTTTTAAAATGCTCCTTGGGATAATCCCACGCACATCTTTAATATCATTTAAAACTTCGTCAAACCAGCCATTTTTTATCCAGCTGATGTTTGCAACCATGTCTATCTCTGTTGCACCATTGTTCGCGGTATTTATTGCTTCGCTGGTTTTTATAAATGTTTCATTGTAGCCATTTGGGAAACCAATGACTGTACATATAGGGATTTCGGATTTGTTCTTTATCATGTGATTTTTGCATTCATACACATAACATGGCGGTATACAAATAGATGCAACACCGTACTTTATCCCTTCTTCGCACAGCTTAACATACTCTGCAAAAGTAGCAGTAGTACTAAGAAGTGTATGGTCTACGCGCTTTAAAATTTCTTTTGTGTCCATCTTATACCTGCTTTCTATTTATACTGTATGAAATTATAATTTTTTAAAGCCCCATTTTCATAAATAAATTTTGCAGAAAATACTCCGTTGTTTTTTTCTATCCAATCCAAAAAATATCTGTCGCCTTCGTGCATTGGTAGATTACTTAATTCATTCTTTTTTATCCAGACTAAATCACCTTCATTGCAGTGCTTAATATGTCCATTAAACTCTGTAGCAGTAAACAAAAAAACATACCAATCGTCTCCATTACCAAAATTAGGGAATGTCATAAAACCTCTTAGTTTTGGGTTTTTAATTCTTAATCCACTTTCTTCAAATACTTCCCTGATTACACAATCCTCTGGTGATTCACCTGCTTCAAATTTACCACCTAGCCCTACATATAATCCCTCGTGTATATCATTTTCTTTTTTTGTCCTATGAAGCATTAGGTATTTGTCTTGCTTTTCTATATAACAAAGCGTTGCTAAAAGCATGGGAATACCTCCTAAAGAAAATATATGTAATGTTTATTTTAAAATTTCATTTAACTGCTTAATAAGTATAGGAATATGGTTTAATGCGATTTCGTAAGTTATGGTCATGTCAATTTCTTCGTAGGAATGGAACACGCGATTGTACACGTTCTGCAAACAATAGCATTCTCTTTAATGCATCACTATCTCGCTCGCTCATAAATAACTACACCTTCTTTATCTATTTTTGATTTCAATTTAGAATTAGTTTTTATTTCACGAGCTTCAAAAATATCCGATTTGATTGGCAATGATTGTGCTATTTTGTCTGCCCATATAAAAAAATCAATCCCACGCAATGTTCCTTTGCTATCAATTACTATATCTACATCACTTTTATCATTATTAGAGCCACGAGCAAATGACCCAAACACAATCACAGTTTGTATAGGGCTATCTTTTATAATAGGTTATATTCGTTGCCTAATTTCACTTATGTTTAGCATTTTTTTCTCCATTATTTTCAACACTAGCAGACAATTTGCTATCGTTTGTTTTTATGATATTGCCAACAAAATTAATGCCGTGGTCACAAAGATGCTGTACGATGGTAATACTTTTTTCATACCTATTCGTTCAATCTCAGCCATGGCTTGGATGTCCGAGTGGATAATTTGTAAGGCGGTATGCGAAGTCGAAGCTCATATCGGCTTCACCCAAAATAAATACATGCACTCCAAACCCATACTCAAGTAGAGGCTCCTGAAAATTTATTTGAGAAGTATAGCTCATTAGTGGAGCGATTTCTGTATTATGTTTTAAAATATCGCCTCCATGCATGGATATGGCAAAATATGAAATGTATAAGGTAGTATCGGAGTTGTTTTGCAAATGCAAGTTAAGTCTGTAGGGAGTTTGCAAAGTGATTTCGAACGCTGATTCATTATGCACATTATGAGAAAATCTGCGCTCCAAATCATCTTCACCTATGAAAACGAGGTTAAAAGGCAGACCCAAGTAGTCCCAAGAATCCCAAAAATTAAATAAGGCAGATAAATTATCTAAGTCACGTCTTGATACGCTAAACCCTTCAATGTTTTGTGAAAGCAAGCCGCCCAAGAGCATATCCATATACACGAGTCCCTGTGATTTTGTACCGTGCTCGACCAGCTCTGCAAATGCTGTAGCAGGAGGGTGTGCGTTGATTATTCCCAAAAACTCCTCAACGCCATGTGCTACAACCATGACAGATACCATTTCTGCAAATTGATGATTTTCCGTGGCCGCAACCATAAAATCATCACCGGAAAGCCCCAACGCATTAACATATCTGTCAAGTACATCAAAAAGATTGGTAAGTCCTTCAAATCCCAGTACAGGCACTACTCTCGTAAACATTGACAATGCCTGTAACATCGCAATGGGCATCTCCTCGCCTTCGCGCTCCACATCACGGACAATATCATCGACAAGCTCATACACCAAATAAAACAGCCATGATTCCCCATGCCATCGTATAAACCACTGCACTTCGTCCCGGTCCGGTACGGCTAAGTACCATATGATGTCAACAAAGTCATCAAACCCAAGCCCGGCAATGTTCAACAGCTCTTCAAAATCATAGTAATCTCTAAAAATTGTAAAAACATTAACGACTGCATCTGCGACATCATCTCGTGTAACATCTTTTATTCGGCTAACCAACCCACCTAGCAACATATCCCTATATTTAGGAACGCTCCCATACCAAATTATATCCAAAAAGTAATCCACGCCATACTCTGCAACAAAATCATTTAAAATTTGTATAAATTGATGATTGCCGGCGATGGCGCGCATGACATCATCATAGTCGATGCCATAATCCCTGAGCGAGCGTTCTAGGGTTAAAAAAAGCTCATCCGTTTCATCGTATCCCAAAATAGGTATAGCTTGCGCGAACACATGAAAATACCTCAATGTCACAATGGCAAAATCTAAGTCCTCATCATGCTCGTATATTTCTATGACGTAAGAAAAAAAGTCGTATGTTTCTTCAAACAGCCAATTCTCCCTATGACGGTTTATAGCCCACTCGCGTTCTTGCGGTACGGTTGCCAAAGCGTACCACAGTATAGAGACTATATCATCCGACGTAAGCTCCGCGGCCGTCAAAAATTTTTCGAAATCTAAAAGCTCTATAACTTCATAAACAACATCCTCTACATCCCTGCGTGTGACATCCTCCGCAAAAACAGGCACAGCAATAACAAGCATAAGCACTAATGCAGTTATAAATTTCATAAAAAAATCCCCCTTTATATGTAGAGCGTATTAAAAATACGCCCATATTGACATAAATTATTTTACTTCAATAACAGCTGATACTGTTGCGACACCTGTGAGTTCAAGGCTGCGCTTGTCCGGCTGGCTAAATCCTATATGGAGTTTATGCTCACCTGTGAGTGTGTAAAAGTCGCCGTTGTGGTCGCGGCGTTGGAATGTATCGGCGGCAAGTTTGACGGTTACTTTTTTGGATTTGCCTGCGGCAAGCAATACGGGCGCAAAGCCGATTAGGCGATATTTTTCTTTTTGGCCGGGTGATTCTACATATACTTGTACGACTTCTCGACCAAGGAGCTTGCCTGTATTTTTGACTTCTGCCGTGATGGATTTTTTATCCTTTGCAACCACCGGCTTGTCAACTGCAAACTTTGTGTAGGAAAGCCCAAACCCGAATGGATATAGGGCTTCGCCTTGGTAATAGCGGTAAGTGCGGTTATGCATGGAGTAGTTCCAAAACTCGGGCAGGTCTTGTGTGGAGCGGTAGAATGTCACAGGGAGTTTGCCCGAAGGATTGACTTTGCCCGCGATGATTTCTGCTATGGCTTGGCCACCTAATGCGCCGGGGTAGAATGCTTGGATGATGCCTGCACAATGCTCGTCGGCATAGTTTATTGCCATAGCCGAGCCTGTGATTAGCACAAGAATCACGGGCTTTTTGCCGGCGGCTTCTACTACTTTTTCTAAGAGATGCTGTTGGCGGCCTACGAGGTTGATGTCGATTTTATCGCCGCTGGCAAACTCGTTGCCTGTGTCGCCTTCTTCGCCTTCAATATCCGCGTCGAGGCCAAGTACAATCACGGTTGCGTCTGCTTCTTTTGTGGCGATGACTGCCTCCGAAATGCGGTTATCGTCTTTAGAAAGTGCCGATGTTTTGTTCTTAAAGAGGTGACAGCCTTCGGAGAAGAGTACCTGCGTTTTTGTTTTTGCGGCAACTTCGCGTATACCTTCTAATACAGTCACATAGCGGGATGCCGTGCCGTTATAGTTGCCTTCGAGGGCGCGGCGACTGTCTGCGTTAGGACCGATGACGGCAATTTTTTTGAGTGACTTGAAGTCAAGTGGTAACGCGCCGTTATTTTTCAACAAAATGGGTGCGCGGAGGGTGACTTCAAGGTTTAGGTTGTGATGTTCTTCGCAGTCCAAGACTTCATATGGAATAGATGTGTATTTTTTGTTTTCTTTCGCACCAAGCAAACCGAGCTTCATACGAGATACGAGGAGGCGTTCTACAGAGCGGTCAATGTCGGACTCGGCAAGTTTGCCGCTGTTTACGGCTTCTACTGCCATTACCATAACGTCACCGCAACATAGGTCACAGCCTTTTTGCACAGCAAGTGCTACAGAATCCACAGCACTGTCCGTTATTTTATGATTTTTGTGGAAATCTTCTATTGCCCAACAGTCGGAAACATAGTGACCGTCAAAATTCCATTTCCCGCGCAGGATGTCAACCATAAGCATCTGTGAGGCACAGCATGGCTCACCATTTGTGCGGTTGTATGCACCCATCACGGACTCTACGCCCGCGTCTACTGCCGCTTCAAACTGCGGAAGATAGGTGTTCCAGAGGTCATAGGAGTCACATTTTGCATCAAATGAATGACGGTCGGCCTCGGGGCCGCTGTGTACGGCAAAGTGTTTTGCACATGCAATGGCTTTTAGGCTGTTTTTATCCGGCCCTTGGATTCCTTCTATAAAGGAAACACCAAGCTCGGCGGTGAGATACGGATCCTCTCCATAGGTTTCATGGCCACGTCCCCAGCGTGGGTCGCGGAAAATATTAATGTTTGGCGACCAAAAAGAAAGACCCTTGTAAATATCACGGTCATCTTCGCGTACAAATGCGTGATATTTTGCGCGGCCTTCTGTAGAGATACAATCTGCAACCTCTTTTAGCAAATCCTTGTCAAAAGTTGCCGCCATGCCTATGGCTTGCGGAAACATAGTAGCAGTACCTGCACGCGCTACGCCGTGTAAAGCTTCACTCCACCAGTTGTAGGCAGGGATGCCCAGTCTTTCTACCGCGCCTGCGTAGTGTAGCATTTGGCTTACTTTTTCTTCCAATGTCATTTGTGAGACCAGCTCTTTTGCTTTTTTCTTGAAGTCCAAAATGTACCACTCCTTTTATAATTCACTATAATTGCTGACAAGGAGGATTCTATACTATGGAAAAATTTTTGTAAATAAAAAGATGGTATGTTACAATATAGCGGTTTGAGCTATAAAATTAAAAAGGGGTTTTTAAATGAAAGCAAAATCATTAACATTGGTGGTTGTTTTATTACTTATAATTACCGCCATCGCTGTCGTAGTGCCATCACTACATGTAATACGTACAGAGGAAGCCGCGGTAGTAAGAATATGGAACGATATAGACCGCGTTTTGCCTCCGGGGCTAAACTTTGTGTTTTGGATTCCGAGCAGTGTGCAACGCTTCGATTTGCGTGTGCGTGAGCAGAGCTTTGCATTTAGCGCGTACAGTGTAGACGCACAAAACATCAATGGATATGTAACTGTTTTGTATCAGTTGACTGATGCGCGCTCTGCGTTACAGGTGGCAGAGCAGTTTGGCTCTATGAATGACCTAGAGCAACGCATGGACGGTGTTTTTTTGGAAGAAATCCAGAATGTGTTTGCCCGCAAATCTGCAATGGAAATCGTTGCACAGCGTGCATTCCTAAGCCAAGAAATTAACCAAAGTCTAAGCCGACCGGAAATCACAGGTCAGTTTCATGTGCGCATACACACGGTTTCTGTAGAGAGCATAGTCTTTTCAGCGGCGTTTGAGCAAGCGGTGGAACAGCGCATGATTACGGAGCAAGCCATGATGCAGGCAGAATTTGAACGTGAACGCGCACTCGTTATTGCAAACCAGCAGCTCGAAGTCGCTCGCCTCGAATCCGAAGCAGTCATAGTAGCCGCACAAGCTGACGCAGAGGCTTTGTCCATCATGCAGGACGCATGGGGCGACCTCGGTACCGAAGTCCGAGAAATAATGTTGCGACAATTGATGATAAATAACTGGGACGGTGTAATGCCCCGCGTAGTAGCAGGAAACGGCGCGGGAGAAATGCAGTTTATTATTGATGGCGTTATGTCGTATTAAGTTTAATCAGACCCCGACAGGCTGAAAGCCACGGGTCTGGCTACATATATTCTTTCTCTGCTCCAGCTCCATCTGTGGTTGGTCATGGCAATGGTGAGTTCTACTATATTGGGATAAAAAACCTGCCATGAGATGTTTGTTTCTATATCTCCCGTAAAAAATCCGCTGTCCAACAGCGGCTGCGAGTCGGGCGGATTGATATGCATATCTCTGCGTCTGAGTATGCCATTATCTAAATAAAAATTTATTGTCCTAAACGTTGTGATTTCCAATACGTCATTTGATATATCGCCGTACTGCGGCTCAATATCTGTTGCACTCGTCAAATCATGCAAAATCAGTGTCGCAACATTATCCATCAAGGTGTTTGCTTCGGCGATGGAGTTTGCATAGCTAAATGCACGTAGCATAGGCGCGAATACAGCTGTAGCAGTAGCCATGATGATGGTAAATACGAGCATGGCTACTACAAGCTCTATCAGCGTTACGCCCTTCATGGCTCAAAGGCGACAAAGTCGCCCTGTCTGTAGACATCTACATAAACTGTAACGAGTATCGACCCTATTCCAAAGACTATAGCAACATCACGCTCGGGTTCGTCCGCGAGAGGCGCAACCTCGCCGCCGGAAAATACTGCATTTACGTCTTGCTGCATATTTGCGGCAGATTCTTCTGCGCGCGCAGTGATTCTCAAAGAGGCGAGCAGTACCGTTGTTACGGTAGCTATGAGTACAACAAATACAAGTATGCTCGCCACACATTCTACCAATGTAATACCTTTGTTGCTTTTTAATATTTGGCTAATTGACTTCATGCCTTATCACGTCCCATCTGCCAAAATCATGTATTTGCAACCCGCTCGGTGTGCCGCCGGGGGGCAGTGCCGCACCCGGAGATGCCTCACCCATCCCCACTTGGTCAAACTGATAGGTTGTTTCGGACACCATCTCTATACCCCCATGCGTTGTTGTCAGTGATAGTGTGATTCTGCCGGAGACTAAAATTTCCATGGAGTCGATACCTTGGCGAAACGGAGCAATCTGCGGCGTGATACCTTCACCCCTTATGGTGAGAGCAAATACATCCGGTAAATCGCTTGTGATGGTGATGTCATCTAATGCAATATCAATGGGTGGCAACTGAGAGTCGATAAAAAAAGCGGCAAACTCGTCCCTCCACACATGCGCGCCCATATCATTAGTCTCTGTCAGCAAGGCATTTAGGATTGCGTAGACAAAGGTATCATCCGACAAAATCGCCGACCTTATAGTCCGCTCCATACTGCTTGCATACATATTTAGCTGATTGCGGTCGCGCTGTGCTGCATATGCGCCCATACCAAGCCCGGCGGCAGTAAAAGCCGAGACACTCACTGTAAGCAGTACAAGCATAATGGCAAGCACAAATATAAGTGAAATGCCGCTTTTTTGTTTTAAAATTTTAATCATGGCACATTCACCGTTATCGTCACGTATTCGGTAGATAGATCAAATGATTCGCTACCGGGTCTTGTTGCAATAAGCTCGATTCTGTAATAGATGCGGAAGCTTGAGCCGCTCGCTGTTGCTGTTGGTGTAAACTCCAGTCTCGTATGGGCGTGGTCTGTGGCGGCTCGCAAAATTGCAGTAAAGTTTGTGTTTTGTATATAGTGGTCGCCGTCTACCGTGTTTGTTACCGGGTTGCGGTTTTCGTCCAGCAGTATGACTACCGGTGTCACCTCATAGTTGTCATCAGCCAAACGCCTTTCGTTTGAAATCACTCCATCTAGGAAATCTAACATGGCAACCTGCCCGACATTTACTTCAAATGACACATCGGATGGAGCGGGCCGTATCCCCACGACAGGTACAGGCATAAACCTAAGCATGGCAAACAACTCCTCGTCACCGCCTATGCCTTCGAATGTATACCGGTAGTCTGCGGAGAGGTTAATGTACGACACCCCAAAGTCGCTGCCTTCGTATATCAGCCTATAATAAAATTCTTGCCTTCTGATATTGCCTCCGATGGTGACACCGCCGATTATTATATGAGTAAGTCCGTCCAATCCTTGCGAAATCGCTCCGGGTGGCAGATTGTTTTCTGCATTTACTACCGAAAATCCATCGGGGAGCGTCACGATTATGACCCCGCGTGTAGTGACATCACTCACCCCGTGATAGTCGTAGATTGCGTCTACTACATGTAGCCTAACATCAAAGAGTCTGTCGGTTACACGCTCTACGGATGTCTCCAGCCTAATCGGGTCTATAAATATTTGGACGGGGCTGGATGCACTGCGATGTTCTACCATTTGAAATGCGGTAAGGTCGCCGCTTTCGCGGAACTCAATCTCTGTCTGTTTGTGGAAATGGTATAGCAATGTGTCACGAGGTACGCTGTCTAGCAAAGGTCTTACGTCGATGTCATACGAAACAACCAGCATGTTTTCGTCTGCCAAAGTTTGGGCGGCGGGTAGTTGGATTTCCAACACTCCGTTGACCATGTTTACAGATTGTGGGGTAATCGTTGTCCTTGCGCCTGCCGGGTTTACCATCGCAACATTAACGCTGCCGCTTACAAATTTGATATATTCGGAATATTCTTCAAAATATCCCCGCAACACAAGCCGGTTTGCAGGTATTTCTCCCCAGTTTATGACATATGTTTCTACCGTCATCCTTTGACCAGGCCTCACAAAGCGTGTTTCTTCTCCACTTTCGGAGTCAAATACGGATTTATCAATTGATAAAAACGCGGGAGTCCTAAATGTTACGCCGTCCAAGTAGTTGCCCACGGTAATACGAGAAGGCCCTGTGGAGGACTGGAAAGAAAACTCCGTCTGGCCTTGCCCCTCGGGTACTGTGTATAGTCCATAAAAACGCTTCCATCCATATGACACATCCCAAAAGCCTATTACGTTGTTTCTGACATCATTGAGCCATGGCCATGTCCCGCCGGTAAGCTGTCCGCTTGTTATACCGTTTAGCGGAATAACGGTGTCGGTACCCGCGGCATTAGTCACAGTCAGATTGGGGTTTGTTGACCAAAATGTGACACCAAAGCCTGTGCGCGTGCCGCCTCTGCCCCCTATGATATTTGCATTTGCGGTGACATTGCCAGTCGCGTTGATTGTACTCGTTGCAATTGTGGCTCTCCCGGTATCAATCCATATGTCATATAAAAAGACGGTTTCCGACGGGATATTTTGTACACGCAAAGTACCGTCTGCTTGCAGGGACTCTTGACCTTGGTGTAATGTCCTGATATCAAAAGACCCTCCGCTGTTGTTTGTTGTGGGTGCAGATTGATTTTCCGGGCCGTATGCCACGGTATTCCATGCGGATGGGTTTAGTATGAGTCCCGCAGGTGCATTTATTCCCATGTTGGCGGTATTTGCCAGCGCGCCGATACCAATCGGTGCAGAGCGTGGCGACTGTGCAGGACGTACCATCACCATCGCATTATCCCGCGAAACAGCATGTGGCAAGGTAGTAACCACCGGTGATTGTCCCACGTCTACATATGAGAGGAAGAAATTTAGCCTATCGCCTGCGGTGGTCGGCGGCGTATACCAATCACCCGGGTTAAAACCGGGGAAGCCGTTTGTTGCATGGAAAAACGAATAATAAAATTGCATACCTGGGGTAGTGGATGTCACCTGATATAGTGTGCCGGGCGACTCTGCATTGAGTTCCGCATATCGGAACAAGGAGTTGCGTACATTTTGTGTTGCAGTGATGGCGTTTCTTGCTCTGTTTTCTCCCCTGTAATTTGTGCGCATAAAGTCATCTTGAGCGTTTGGTTCTTGGAATTCAATAATCCGCCACCGTTCTACCCTGTGTATGGGTGTGAGGGTCGGGTCTGCCGCAAAACCGGGAGATGCGGGACGTGGGAACCAAAAATCAGGGTCAGTCGTATTAAAGAGATTGCGATGTGTAGGTGCGGGTCGTGTATGCCAGTCTTCTACCATGTCCATATCAATAGAAAACCAGCCGTTATTTATATGCTGATATGAAGGGATGCGTGGATGCCCCGTGGCATGGGAGAGGGGAATGGTGGCACGGAAGTTATCTGCAAAACTTCCGTTTCCAAACCCAGGGGAACGCGCCCTGTCGGATGTCCTGGGCCCGGGTGTTATGAGTTCTCTGTTTAACTGGTCGGGTTGCGGTGGAGAATTTGCCATAGGCCATGCTCGGGGAATGCCCCTCATCCCAATCAGTACGGGATAAGGATATGGGTCTTCCATCGTCCATGTTCCCAGTAAAATATTATCAAAGTCAGAAT
>WRGY01000068.1 GCA_009786925.1 Defluviitaleaceae bacterium
AAGCGGCTGGACAAGCCAATACTGACAGCGGTGGACGACGTGAGCTTTAAATCATACGAGGGTGAGGTCTTTGGTCTGCTGGGGCCTAATGGTGCCGGAAAGACAACAATCATGCGTATGATTGCTACACTGATTAGCCCTGTATCGGGCGATGCCATAGTGGACGGCTTTAGCATAAAAAAAGACCCGAGGGAGGTACGTCGGCGTATTGGGTTTCTTACTAATGAGTTAAAGCTGGATGATTTTTTTACACCTAACTATCTTTTTGAGTACTTTGCCGATTTGCACGGGCTTTCTAAGTCTACTATGGCGGCACGCAAAGAAGAGCTTTTTGACACATTCGGAATCAACGATTTTGCCGAGGTAAAGGTAGCTAATCTTTCACAGGGTATGAAACAAAAGGCATCTCTTGCGATTTCCATTGTGCATGACCCCGGTATTATTATCTTTGATGAGCCGACCAACGGATTGGACGTTATCACCTCTAAGGTGGTAGTGGATTTTCTTGTGCGGCTTAAAAAGGAAGGCAAAAATATAATCCTCTCCTCGCATATCTTTGGACTTTTGGAAAACCTCTGTGACCGCGTGGGCATAATCATAGGCGGCAAGATGGTAATCTGCGACACCATAACAACCGTCACAGCCGAAAAAACACTGGAGCAAGTATTTTTTGACCTATATGCACAAACGACAAGGGAGGCCATATAAATGAGAAGTAATGTACTGACTGTAATGAAAAAAGAATGCAGACGCATTTTTAGTGACAAAAATTTGTTTTTTACAACGGTGCTTTTGCCGGGTCTGATTATGTTTGTTATGTATTGGTTTATGGGTAATGTATTTGGGGATTTGTTTTCTGTAGAAGAGGATTATATCTACCAAATCCACGCGGTAAATATGCCAAACTCTATCACAGGGCTACTGTCCGACATGGACATCCACGATATTTCTTATGCGCAGGTAGCAGAAGTAAAACAGCGTATAGCCTACAGGGAGACAGATTTGCTTATTATATTTCCTGCTGATTTTGACGAGCGTGTGGCTGTTTTTGACACGCAAACGGCTACCTACCCCGCGCCCAATATCGAGATATGGCATAATTTCACACGCACAGAGTCTAACGAGGCAAACAACATTGTGACAGCAATTTTAAACAATTATCATCACGAACTCACTCATCGCTTCACAATAAACAAACCAACAGAGGATACACCTTGCGGCGGCTTTAACCTAGCCACCGAAGCAGATATGTTTGGCATGATAATAGGAATCATCGTACCCATGCTCTTTATACTAATGATATTTACGGGAGCGCAAGCACTCGCTCCCGAGTCCATCGCAGGCGAAAAAGAACGAGGCACACTCGGCAGCATACTTGTCACACCCGCCAGACGCAGGGACATTGCTCTTGGCAAAATACTGGGAATCTCTGTCTTTGCCCTAATGAGCGGTGTGGTCAGCATGTTTGGCGCACTCTTTGGGATGCCAAGCATGATGGGAATGGGATATGGAAGCAATATTTTTGAATTTTATACCATCGCAGATATTTTGCTCCTGCTGCTTGTTACGCTATCTACCACACTTGTATTTGTGTCGGTACTTTCCCTGCTTTCTGCTTACGCAAAATCCGTAAAAGAAGCCACAGGATACTCCATGCCCATCATGATTGTAGTAATGCTGGTCGCCTTGGGCGGGATGTTCTTTGGCGGTGTCCCCGACGAAATCAGATTCTTTTTGATTCCCGTGCTTAACAGCTCTCTTAGTATAGCCGCCATTTTTAGCTTTGATGTAAATGTATTAAACATCATCGCCGCCGTAGCAACAAACCTTATAATCGCTACACTTATTACATTTTTGATAGCACGGCTGTTTAATAGCGAAAGGATTGTTTTTGATAAGGCGAATTAAGCGAACTCCCACAAATCCCCTCCGGTTGTTATAACAAAACCGGTTGTTACATAGGCCACATCCTCCATTACACGCACCGGATGGAACGGACCGGTTACAACCTCGCCAATTGTGCTGTTGTTGGGAAAGCCCCATACCCACAGCACATTGTCGTCGTCTATTGCCATAGCCCGAAATCCTACGCCGTCTACAAAGGATTGCACATTATTAAGCAGGTGCAGAGGTTCTTGCATGGCGCGCCCTCGTGAAGAGGATATGTGCATGGGATATTCTTGTATAACGTTAGGGTTGGCATATATCATACGCGCAACCACCACACCAAAGCCCCATAGGTCGCCACAGTTTGTCATTATATACGCGGCACGTTCGCCCGATGTTATAACACTATCCACATTATCCATAATACGAGAAGGATTCTGTGCATCCAGCCCCACAAGCGGCGGTGCATTACGACCCCACATCCATAATGCGCCATCAGTGTCAATGACCGACATTCCGCCACTGAGCCTATCGACATTTTCCATTAAGATTTGCGGTGTTTCCAGCCTTGGGTTGTCGGGGCCAAACCAATATTCATTGCTTCTGCCATAGCCCCAAAGGGTGTTGTCATAGGTTATGGCGAAAACAGCACTTCTGTTGATGCGCGTTTCGCGCACGTTTTCCAGCAAACGAGTGGCTTCGCCCGAACGGATTGAATAAAGTGTGCCGTCATGGGTTAAGGCAACGGTAAAATCGCGGGTATAATACCTGCTTATGTTTTCCAGAACTCGAATAGCCTCGCCTTGATACACCCTATAAAACCCACCGTCTTTTGTGTGTATGGCAGAAAGCCGTGTATGTTGCATTGAAAAATCCTGCACATTTTCCATAAAGAAAACGGGCTCACTTGTAGCGTGATTCCAAGTATACAATCTACCATCGAGTGTCAGGATTGCATGTGAGCTTTGGAAGGAACTCACTCGCGCAACATTATCCATCATATGAATGATTCCATCAAAGGGCATTAAATACGATTGCAACCACCACAGAGAATTATCGTTTTTGATAACAAACCTATCAAAACTCATAGAATGAAAACCGGCCACATCTTCCATAATCAATTCGCTTGTGCCGGGGATTATAGAATAATCACGTAGCCACGGAAAATACTCGCTTTCAACAGATGTAATCCTGCAACCTATATGAGTCCACAATTCGTCATCCTCTGTAAGTATAAAAATCGGAGAACCCGATGCCCCTCGATTATTAATATAACGCACATTTTCCATTATCGGAGCCCGGACTCTATCCGCCAATTTTTCACTCACCTGCCTCCGTGATGTCACGTATTCGGCAGAATTTCCTCTGTACACATGCACGGGTGTGTTTTCCCACCAGGTCACATTAAATTCATCCGGTGCAAAGCTGTTACATAGCTCAATAATAATCATCCAACTTGATATTGCATCACCTGCCACACCAAAAGGTCTCCTCCGCAGAACAATATCCCCGGATGCTTCGACCCTGTCTACAACAACACCAAGTTCTGTTGTAGGCTGGGCAAAGGAAAAAAGCACAATATAATTATCTTCAAAAAATTCCGGCGGAAAATTTTCATACCTAAAATCATCAAAACCAAATCCAATGTAGTGGGAAACAAAAGGAATATATGACTCCGACGAAACAGTATCCGACGGATTATAGCTACTCAAGGTCAAGCTCGGCATTTGTATTGCAGCACCTGCAAGCACAAAGATTAAAATAATAAAAATTGACATAAAAAACTCCCCTTTTTTATGAATTTCGACTTTTCAAGTTTAATCTAACCATAGCCGGTTGACAAGTTGCAAACTAATTTTAATTTGCGTGAATCGTACATTGACGGTGCAAGTCAATTCACCTACAATGACCGAAATTGAATGGTTGCAACTTCTTCAACACACACATATAGCGAGTTAACTTAAAAATCGTCTCAAGCTTCATCAGAAAACGGCTTGAAGCCGCCGATTTTCTGCCTAGCTTTCGACTGTTTTTAAGTAAACTCGCTATAGTAGATGTTTTGGCTTGAACCGCTAGGGGGTCACTTATGTACACTATATCTGCAAAGCTCACTTTCCACATTTCCCATTCGGATTCGCTAAAGTACAAGCGTAAAATCCGCCGTAGTCTGATAGAAAAAACGCGGCACAAGTTTAACGTGTCCATCTCCGAGGTCGGTACGCAGGACAACCACAAAACCCTAACCATCGGCGTAGCCGTGGTCGCGGGCGATGCATCCCACGCTCGAGACTCCATGGAAGAAATAATCCGCTTCATGGAAATCCATACAGATGCAGAGCTGATTTCTGTAGAACTTTGCTAATTTTACAACTTTTTTATTCGTAGTATTTTGTGCCTTCCGGCATGTTTTCTCCGACGGCAATACCTGCCTGAAATGCTATCAGGGCAAGCTCTATACTCTGCGCCGAAAAGTCCCTATATGCAAACGCATACGACAATGTATGCACAAATGCGATGAATTGTTTTTGTGCCTCACCTGACAATACCGAATCAGCCCAACCTTTTAACAAAAAGTCTACGAGGGTGAATGCTAAAAATTGCTCGTTGACCCTCTCACATCCGTCGAAGTCGCTCTAAAGGTCGCCGTAGATGTTTTGGTCATAACCGCTCAAACCCGCATACACAGGCATTTATTTCGCTACAAAACTTTACATAAACTTTACATAAGGCATACAATTTTTTGCTATCCGCAAATTTAACGCTCCTATAGAATCCTCTTTGAAAGCAAGTAAAAAAAAGGAGTGTTTTTTAATGAAAAAAACAGCAATCTTAGTACTTATTGCAGGTCTCATCATGCTCACGGGATGTGGTGCGGATGAGGTAGCGGCTTCACCCACGTCAGGATTTAATGAGGGGCGCGAAATAGTAGTGGTCTCACGAGAAGAAGGTAGCGGAACACGCGGCGCGTTTATAGAAATCCTAGGCATTCTTGTTTCCGGCGCAGACGGAAGCTCACGCGACATGACTACCCTCGACGCAGAAATCGCGCCGGGTACAAGCGTAGTCATCGGCTCTGTAGCGGGCAATCCATATTCCATCGGATATGTTTCTCTCGGCTCTCTGAATGACAGCGTCACAGCAATCAGTGTAGACGGCGTAGCACCCACCGCCGCAAATGTACAAAACGGCAGTTATCCTCTTTTCCGCACATTCTATCTTGCAGTGCGCGAAGAGCGTGACCCTGCGACACAGGAGTTTCTTGACTTCGTGTTATCGGCAGAAGGCCAAGCCATCGCAGAAGGACGCGGCTATGTGCAAGCTGTGACAACCGCGCCCGATTTTGAGCCAAGCGGAGACTTTAGCGGAACGGTGGTGGTATCAGGCTCCACCTCTGTAGAGCCTCTTATGCTCCGCATGAAAGAAGCCTTCGAAGCCATCCATACAAATGTAACAGTAGAAGTACATGCGGGCGGCACCTCCGCAGGAATCAATGCCGCAATCAGCGGTACAGCCCATATCGGCATGAGTAGCCGCGACATCCGCCCCAGCGAAATCGAGCAAGGTGTAGTACCCATAGCAATCGCATACGACGGCCTGGCAGTAATCGTCCACAATGACAACCCAACATCAAACATCACAAGCGAAACAATCCGCCAAATCTTTGTGGGTGACGTAACACGCTGGAATGCTGTGAACTAAAATGAAAGCTAAGGAAAAATACGCAGAAATATTTTTTCTGGGATGTGCCACAGTTTCGATTTTAGCGTTATTGCTTATCTTCCTGTTCCTATTCGCCAATGGGCTTCCTGCCATTGGCGAAATAGGATTGTGGAATTTTTTGACGGGTACATCATGGCGAACAGCGGATACCCCGCCGTCGTTTGGAATTTTGCCTATGATTGTGGGCAGTCTGTATATGACTGCTGGGGCTGTACTGATTGGTGTGCCTGTAGGGATTTTTACGGCGATTTTTCTTGCATTCATGTGTCCAAGGTGGATGTATGCATTTCTAAAACCCGCCGTCAATCTATTGGCAGGTATCCCTTCGGTTGTGTATGGTTTTTTTGGCATGGTTGTTATTGTGCCTTTTGTACGCACAATTTCGCTTCATCTCACAGGGGGCGGCTCGGGTGCTTCTATACTTTCGGCAATGATTCTCTTGGGCATTATGATTTTGCCTGTTGTCATTAATATCTCCGAAAGTGCATTGCGCGCCGTGCCGGAGTCATACTATCAGGGTGCGTTGGCACTCGGCGCAAGCCACACACGCAGTGTGTTTTTTGTTGTCCTGCCCGCTGCAAAATCGGGTGTTTTTGCCTCCGTCATACTCGGACTCGGTCGCGCCGTAGGCGAAACAATGGCCGTCGTCATGGTTGCGGGCAACCAGCCTCGTATGCCGGAGGGTATTCTGCGAGGCGCACGCACCCTCACCGCCAACATTGTAATAGAAATGGGCTATGCAACCGACCTGCACCGCCATGCACTCATCGCTACGGGTATAGTCTTGCTCATATTTATTTTGCTCATAAATATAATCTTTACATTTATTACACGGAGGTCGCGAGAAAATGCGTAAACCGATAGACATATTTCTTTTTTGCCTCACATGGGGCTTTGCGGCGTTGACGCTTATCTCGCTATTGTTTATCATCATACATGTACTTATCAATGGGATTCCGCATCTTACACCGACACTTTTTGAGCGGCGTTTTACCACGGACAATGTTTCCATGTTCCCTGCCATCATCTCCACCATTTTTTTTGTTTTGCTTACACTACTCATGGCAGTGCCTCTCGGTATTTTTGCAAGCATTTACTTAGTAGAATATGTAAAAAAGGGCAGTAAAATTGTCACCCTCATCCGCTCTGCAACAGAAATGCTCGCGGGTATACCCTCTGTGGTCTACGGCCTCTTTGGTATGCTTATGTTTGTAGAATTTTTTGGATTTGGATGGTCGCTGATTTCGGGGTCACTCACACTTACCGTCATGATACTGCCCGTAGTCATACGCACCACAGAAGAAGCCCTAAAATCCGTACAAGGCGGCTACCGCGAAGGTGGATTTGCCCTCGGAGCGGGCAAACTCCGTGTTGTGTTTCGTATCGTACTTCCATCCGCCATACCCGGAATTTTGGCAGGTGTTATCCTTGCCATAGGCCGCATAGTCGGCGAAACAGCCGCCCTCATTTTCACAGCAGGTACCATCCCACAAGTCCCACAAGAACTTACACAATCTGCACGTACACTCGCCGTACACATGTGGGCTCTCTCCGCAGAAGCTCACCACACAAACGAGGCCTACGCTACAGCTGTCATCCTTCTGCTCATAGTACTCGGAATCAACACAGCCTCCGCGGTCATAGCAAGGCTGATTACTGCAAAGACAAAATAAGGGAGTTTTTACAAATGGATAGCTATGGTATATCTGTCAAAGGTTGCGACCTGCACTACGGCGATTTTCATGCATTAAAGAATATCAGCATGGAAATCAAAGAGCATCGTGTCACGGCATTTATCGGGCCGTCGGGTTGTGGAAAATCTACGTTTATCAGAATTTTCAATCGTATGAACGACCTCATAGAAAACTGCCGTGTCACGGGAGACATTATCGTGGGCGGCGAGGATATTTATGCAAAAAACACCGATGTGACGCTATTGCGAAAAAACGTGGGTATGGTTTTCCAAAAGCCAAACCCCTTCCCCATGACGATTTATGAAAATGTGGCATTTGCGCCGCGTACTTATGGAATAAAAAAGAAGAATGAGCTGGACGACATCGTAGAGGGGTCGCTACGCAAAGCGGGACTGTGGGGTGAGGTGCATGACCGCTTAAAGAAGAGTGCATTGGGACTCTCGGGTGGACAACAACAGCGGCTCTGTATAGCACGCGCCCTTGCCGCCGAGCCAAAAATCCTGCTCATGGATGAGCCGACCAGCGCGCTTGACCCTATATCTACAGGCACAATAGAGGATTTGGTAAACGAACTAAAACAGCAATACACCATCGTCATCGTTACACATAATATGCAACAAGCAACACGGATTGCCGACGAGACGGCGTTTTTTCTTATGGGCGAAGTTGTGGAGTTTGATGACACAAACAAAATATTTACAAATCCGACAGACAAACGCACAGAAAACTATATAACAGGAAGGTTTGGGTGATTTTATGCCAAGACGTGCAAACTACGAGCGTGAGCTACAAGATATATTTGACAAACTTGTACTTATGGGGCGCAGTATCGAGACAGCAATAGAAAAATGCGTAAAAGCATTGACAGAGCGTGATGCCGAAGCCGCACATGAGGTATTCGAAGAAGATAAGCAAATAGACCGGCTCGAAAGTGAAATAGAGCAATCATGCCTACGCCTCCTTGTGATGGAGCATCCCATGGCAACGGATTTTCGTGAGGTATCTGCGGCATTAAAGGTGATTACAGACCTGGAGCGCATAGGCGACCAAGCCCGTGACATCGCCGAGATTGCCATGCAATTTAATACAGAAAAATACACAAAGCGACTGGACAACATCAGCCAAATGGCTATCATCGTCACACAGATGGTAAAGGACGGCGTACAGGCATATATCACACGCGACCTGGAGCTTGCACGCAGTATTTATGAAATTGACGACAAGGTAGACGCGCTGTTCGATACGGTGATAAACGACCTCATCGAGCAGATGAAACAAAAATCCGGCGGCGCGAAACAAGTCGTGCGCCTTCTTATGATTGCAAAATATTTTGAACGTATCGGCGACCATGCAACAAATGTCGGTGAGTGGGTAGAATACGCAATAACAGGCACACATCCAAAAAATGAGGGCATGAGCTTATGAAGCAAACTATATTCATGGTAGAAGATGACTCGTCATTGCGCGAGTTATATATGTACACATTGGAAAATGATTTTGTATGCGCGTGCTTTGACGACGGCAAGGCATTTTTTAAGGCACTCGAGAGCAAAAAGCCTGACATCGTCTTGCTTGATGTGATGTTGCCCGGTGCCGATGATGGTTTTGCGATTCTTTCAAAATTGAAGGAGAGCAAAAAAACATCACATATCCCCGTGATTATGGTATCCGCAAGGGGAGACGAACTCTCAAAGGTAAAGGGCCTTAACATGGGTGCAGATGACTACATCGCAAAACCCTTCGGCGTGCTGGAACTCGTTGCGCGTGTAAAAGCAAATCTACGCAAACTCCCGCCCGCTTTAGAAAAAATCTCATACAAAGACATAGAAATCATAAACGCCAAACATCAAGTCGTTGCAAACGGCAAACAAATCCAAACAACCCTAAAGGAATATAATCTACTCACCCTACTCTGCAAAAATGCAGAAAATGTACAATCACGCGAGCAGATTTTTTCAGAAATCTGGGGCGAGGATTTTATGGGAGAAACAAGGACGCTGGACATCCA
This sequence comes from Defluviitaleaceae bacterium, assembly GCA_009786925.1. Classification (GTDB taxonomy): domain Bacteria; phylum Bacillota; class Clostridia; order Lachnospirales; family WQUN01; genus WQVC01. The sequence goes on from WRGY01000068.1 coordinate 9,310, forward strand.
CATAAAGGAACTGCGCAAAAAACTAAAGGACAGCGACGTAGAAATAAAAACGATTAGAGGGGTAGGTTATATTCTCACATGAAAAAGCGACTTTTTATATATACGACAATTATTATCTTCGCCGGGTTGTTGGGGTTTTTGGCAGTTTCGATTTTTGTCACAAACCGTAACAACATCAGTCTCGCAAAAAGCACGGTGCGCGAAACGACTCGCATTTCTGCGGGGCTTTTCCATGCCGATGTTGACCTGTTTGAGTTTGTCAATGCAGGAGAAGATACACGCATTACTGTGATTTCTGCCGATGGCTCTGTACTCGCAGACAGTCACCCACCCGCCATCCCCACAATAGAAAACCGACTGCTTCGCCCGGAAATCATCGCCGCCGATGTAGGCTTCCCCGAGGTGCATATCAGATATTCTGCCACGCATAATGCCGACTTCATATATTACGCACTAAAGGTGCCTACTGACGAGAGTCATGTTTTTGTGAGGGTGGCGATTCCCGTAGCACAAATCGACGCTTATTTATTGCAATCCCTGCCGCTTTTATTATTCTTGCTTGCCGCGCTTTCACTTATTTGCTTTTTTGTAATCCGCGGAGTAGCAAATCGGATTTTAGAGCCTTTTAATGCAATCGAGCATAGTTTACGTATGCTTTCACAAGGGGAATACACTCCAATCGCAAAGTCCTTTGATGAAATTGAAAAAATCACACGCGAAATCGACGACATCGCCTTCTTTTTGCAAAAAAACTATGATGCCCTACGTAGCGAAAAAAACAAACTCGCGTACATCCTTAACAGTATAAGCGACGGACTTTTTGTAATCGACGACAATATCGACATCACCCTCATCAACACCGCCGCATATTCGATTTTTGGCATACAAAACGTGGAAGGCAAAAAGCTAAATTATTTAGTATCCGACAAAGGTCTGGCCACTACAATAGAGGAGTGTATAAGAGAAAACAAAAACACGTTTTTTGAATACTCATTCTGCGGAAAAATTTATCTCGTAACAATAAAACGCCTGCCCGACACAGACCTCACCATATGCGCCATGACAGACATCACAGAAAGCCGCGAAAATGCGAAAAACCGTGAGGAGTTTTTTGCAAACGCATCCCATGAGCTAAAGACACCACTCACCGCCATACGCGGATTTAACGAGCTTGCAGGGATAAACAACAAGGATGAACAGCTAAACAAATATATCGAGGGTATTACCCGGGAAACCACACGCATGATGGGGCTAATATCCGATATGCTAAAGCTGTCGGAGTTAGAAAACACAAGTAGAGTCACCAAACAAAAGACTCTGGCACTGGCAACAATCGTAAACGAGGCACGCGACACTGTCTTTAGCGCACTCGAAAATCCGATTGCATTCGAAACAACAGGCGATATGCAAATCACCGCCGAACCCGAGCATATCTACGAGGTGGTAAAAAATCTGGTAGAAAACGCAGTGAAATATAATGGCAAAAACGGCAAAGTAACAGTAAAAATAGACCCCACAAATAAAACGATGACAATAAGTGACAATGGCATAGGCATCCCACCCGAAGAACAAACTAAAATATTCGAACGCTTTTACCGCGTAGAAAAAAGCCGCGCCACAAAAAGTGGCGGCACAGGCCTTGGGCTATCCATAGTAAAACACACATGCGCCCTATACGGCTGGAAGCTTTCTCTGCAAAGCAAGCTCGGTGTAGGTACGGATATTACCATTGAATTTTAACGAAAAAATTCTTAAACCGCTCAAACCCTCATAATCTCTTGCTTTATGCCTTAGGCAAAGGACATATTGTGTTGCCAATCAAAATCCCTGCGTGACTTCACAAAAATCCTCCCCCGATATTAAAATTATGTATACAAAGCGAAATAATTCGCAGTGTGATGGGGGATTTTTTATGCCAATCACTCCAAAAAAACATTTTTCTTTGGCCTTCTTAAAAAAATCCGGCAAGAAAATATCCCTGCGAGACCTTGCTGTTTTCTGTCGCAAAGCATCTTTCCTTTTTAGTGCCGGGCTGCCTGTAAAAGAAGCCATGCCGATTTTGTCAGAGCAAGCTAAGATTGGTAGGGTTGTTTCAGACTTACATAGCATGATGTTACAAGGCGAAAGTTTTTCCGGTGCGTTACGAACGGCACAGATTTTTCCGAGTTTTATGTGCGGGTACATATCTATAGGCGAACGCACCGCACAGCTCCCGGATGTTTGCGCGAGGCTGGCGGACTACTATGAGTCACGCGCCCAAGCGGAAGAAGAGCTTGTGGCTGCACTTGCTTATCCCGTCGTAGTCTCGATTATGATGCTAAGTGTTATCGCACTCGCCATCACCCTGGTTTTGCCGGAGTACTCACGTATCTTTGACTCTTTTGGCGTTTCGTTGCCGCCGTTTACTTCTGCTCTGCTTAGGTTTTCTGATTTTGCCGCGGCTAACATCGTTGCTATTGGCAGTTTTTTTTTATGCTTCTTTTATTTGGGGCTGTCTTTTTTCGGACAACCGCCGGCCGCATTTCGTCTGCCTACATAGGATTAAAAATACCCATAAGACGTAAAAATATAAACTGCAATATTATTCAGGCTTTGAATCTATTGCTTGCCTCCGGACTTACCGCCGCAGAATCTCTTGCCATATGCGGCGAAGTAATAGAAAACCCCGTGGTACAGAACGACCTCAAAAAAATTTCTATACAAGTAAGCCAAGGTGCATCTCTTTGCGAATCACTGGAAAAACTCACATACATCAACAACATATTTACAAGCCTCGTGCGTATCGGTGAAAACACAGGCAACCTCCCCCTCTCTGTCGCACAGTGTAACAGCTACTTTCAGGCAGAGTATAAACATGCCATCCGCCGTCTTAACAAACTCATAGAACCCATAATCACAATAATCCTCGGGATTATACTTGCCGTTATCATGATTGCCATCATTCTGCCCACATTCGAGCTTGCCACTACTATTTAGGCCAAACCCATGTTATAATTCACATATTTGATTCTTTTGGAGGCGTACTTATGAAGAAAAGCAGAGGCCTAACCCTAATGGAACTTACTATCGCGCTTGCCATTATTGCAATTGTTGCGGCGATTACGGTACCTATGTTTTTGCTTACCACCGACCGTTCTCGATTGCGTGCTGACATACAGTCTGCCCGTGTTTTACAAAACGCCAAGGATTTGTATCGCGCAGAGCGCAATGAAAATGTGACGGGTACTGTGGAGCAAATTATCACACAGCTTGTAGATGCCGGATACATAAACCCACGTAATTTGGAGTTACAGACCCCCTATGCGTCATGGTATATAGATACATCTTTTGGTGTGATGGTAGACATAAGTGATGTGCAGGTGGGCGAAGAGGTACATAGGGCGTATCACAGCCTAAGTGACTCGGAGCGGTCGTATGTGCGCGGTGGACGCTAAATCCGTAAAACGCAGACCATATACATAGTCCTGCGGTGCAGGTTGCCATGTCAATGCCAATGGTGCTTTTAGGGTTTGTTGACTGTCTAAGAGCAGGATGACATCGCCTTCTTCTATTTTGTCATAGCCTTTTTGAAACACATTGCCTGAGTCATACCGTATGCCGAGGATTTTGTAGGTGTCGATTTTTACTACGATTATGTCGGCCTCTTTGCCGTTTATATTTGCGGGTATGGCGTATCTGGTGGCGTTTTGTGTGGTTGAAATGGGATACAGTGCCACGTTTATGCCATTTATGCGCGGCCAGAG
>WRGY01000069.1 GCA_009786925.1 Defluviitaleaceae bacterium
GTAGGTGCAAGCCCCGCACCACCTACGAGCGCGTTCACCACTACATCAGCACTGCACTCCGCCGCCATAGCGGCCAACCCGGCTTCTCCCGTCCCATCATGGGGTGTCCAAACTACTTCCGGTGAAAACTCCTGCACAAGCCGCCCAAACGCATCCATATTGGAAAACGCACTCATCGCAACGACCTTCGCTTCTTCGCCCAAGCAATTCCGCACAACGTCTAACGTCTGAGTCCCTATTGAGCCGGTAGCCCCAAGCACCGCGATTTTCACAACAAACTCCAAACCATGACGCTCATTACCATATACACGATGGGCGCGACAGTAACAATACTGTCGATTCTGTCCATGACACCACCATGCCCCGGGAAAAGATTGCCAAAATCTTTTATTTCACAATGCCTTTTGACCGCCGAAGCCGCAAGGTCTCCGATAATAGAAAATATTGCACCCAAAAACGAAATCACCACAGCAATCACAACCATACGCTGGCCATAGTCGGTGGAAAACTGCGATACCACCAGCCCATACGCTAATCCAATCAGAGTAGCCCCCGCAACACCGCCAATAAGCCCCTCTACGGACTTAGAAGGGCTTGGCGTATTTTTTAATTTATTTTTACCAATAAGCGACCCCGTGAGATATGCAAAAGTATCACATCCAAAAGAAGCCGTAAAAATGAGCCACACATAATAATGACCCAGAGTATGTTCACGCACCAATACAAGAAACGACAACAAAAACGGAACATAAAGAAAGCCATAAACGGTAGAAACACACTCGCTTATGGGCAGTTTTCTAAAAAACACAACCAGACATGTTTGCACGATGATGATAAATAACGTAAGTGCGATAAGCAACCAGTATCCCGCACCAAAAACATAAATAGCCGCAAAATATCCCACCGTCGCCACATACCCGATGATGTGAATGCCTCTGTCCTTTTTAGAAAACGCAAGATAAAACTCACGCAAACCAACAAGCGCGAAAATCGCGCAGACCACAAGCAACGGTACGCCACCAAAATATACCAACAAAATGACCAGCGGCATCCCGACAACTGTAGTGATTGCGCGTTTTACAAACGTCATACTGTCATTATTTCCTTGTTTTTCGCTTCTACCTTTTTATCGAGTTCTTCTATAGATTTATCTGTATGCTTTTGAATTTCTTTTTCAAGCTGTTTTAGGTCATCCTCGGTGATTTCACTTTTCTTTTGCGCTTTGGCAAATGCGTCCATTGCGTCACGGCGGATGTTGCGGACAGATACTTTTGCATCTTCGCCCTTTTTCTTTACATCCTTTGTGAGGTCTTTGCGACGCTCCTCTGTCAGCTCAGGGAATACAAGTCGGATTACCTTACCGTCATTTGTTGGGTTGATTCCAATGTCGGATGACTGTATGGCTTTTTCGATTTCCTTTAGCATATTGGCTTCCCATGGCGCGATTTGCAACAGGCGAGCCTCGGGTACAGTGATATTACCCACTTGGCTTATCGGTACGTCGCTACCATAGTAATTTACCATAATCCGGTCCAAAACTCGTGGGTTTGCACGGCCTACACGGATTGTTGCAAATTCTTCTTCCAATACCGCAATTGATTTTTTCATGCGGCTTTCATAACTCTTTGTGTCCATCTCATATACCTCCCAAATTCACATTAACATGTCATCCGCACTTACATCTATATAAGTGCCGCTAGAGTTTTTATAGTTTGTACATGCATCCACTATGCTGTTTTCTGCATTTAGTTCAAACACATATGACGGAATATCCGCCTCCTGCGCCAACTGCAACGCAGTCATATCCGCGATGTTTAGGTTTTGCGAGATTGCAGTTTGGTAGCTTAGTGTGCTGTATTTTTTTGCATCACTGTTTTTGTTTGGGTCGGAGTCGTATACGCCATCTGTGTTTTTTGCGTACAAAATGCATTCTGCCTCCAGCTCTGCGGCACGCAATGCAGTGATTGTGTCTGTAGAAAACATCGGATGACCAAGCCCCGCGGCATTAATCACGACAGTACCTTCTTCCAACCACTCGATGGCAGTGTCCTTATCATAAAGCGCGGTGATATTACCGATGGTGATTGGCGTAGCGATTTTCACCTTTTGCTTGTTACGCCTAAAAATATCTGCGATGTACAGCGCGTTCATTACAGTGGCGAGCATTCCCATCTGGTCCGCCTTTACCCTATCCATCTCGGGTGCGGCTTGCCGACCGCGCCAGTAGTTGCCGCCACCGATGACAAGTGCTACTTGTGTACCTGCCCTAACGACCTGTATAATTTGTTTTACTATAGAAGCAATAACCACGTCATCGTAGCCTGTTTCGCATCCGATAGCTTCGCCGCTAAGTTTTATGACAGTTCTTTTTAACATTTTGTACCTCTTTCATAATATGTACCAAAAATATAACATATTTTCCATTGAAAGGATAGACTAAAATGGAACTAAGAAATCTATATCTTTTACACGGCGAGGAGCGTTTCTTGGTAAACCACTATGTTGCCGCAATCACAAAAATGGTGGGCGAAGAAAAAACAATATTTGACGGCAACATCCCTGTAGAAGAAATAATAATGGCGGCAGAAACAGTGCCGTTTTTTTCACAATCATCGGGTAAACGGCTACTGATAGTACGAGATTCAAAATTATTTGCCACCGGCAGAAAAGATGAATCCGAAAAAATCGCTGATTATCTGGAAAAAATTCCGCCCGACACCGTCCTCCTCTTTATAGAATCAGAAATAGACCGCCGCACCCGTTCATACAAAAAAGCAGCAGAACTTAACGCCGCCATGGATTGCCGGCCCCTATCCCCTTCAGATTTGACAAAATGGCTAAACCGCTTGTTTAAGGGCAAATCAATAAACGGTGCGACAATCAACCACATGCTGCGCACATGCGGAAACAATATGCTCACCCTATCCAATGAGTCTACAAAGCTACTGCACTACTGCTCGGACAAACCCGACATAACCATACAGGATGTAAATGCCATCTGCACCCCCACCCTGGAGTCCCGCATCTTTGACCTGACAAAAGCTATGGGAGCAGGCCGTACAAGCGATGCACTAAATATGTACCGCGACATGTTAACACTAAAAGAATCCCCGATAATGATACTAACCATGATAATACGCCAACTGCGTATTATACTGCTTTGCAAATGCCACGCAGAAAAACACGCCCCAAACATAACAATAGCCCGCGAGCTAAACATACGCGACTTTGTGGTGACAGAAGCCCTGTTACATGGCAAGCGTTTTACAACACAAGACCTAATCACCGCATTGGAAAACTGCCAAGACACAGACATAAAAATAAAAACAGGGCTACTCTCACCTGAAATAGGCGTGGAAATTTTATTGATTCAGTTATCTATAGGGAGTCCCGGCAGTTAGACCAATCAGATGGTTAGCCCATGTCGATATGGTCATATTGCCGGGCTTGTTGAGGCCATTATCTATACGTACACGGCTGTAGTTTGCTACTCGATTGTTTACGGCTACGAGGTCGAGATTCCACGTAAAGGGTATGGCGGGTACATTTTCATAAAAATAGCGTTCCCAGCGGGCATATGCATCCGCAATAAAATCTGCATCCCATGCATTTTCTGACTGTATATCGTACAAGATTTGTGCAAACTCGGGGGATGTATAACGTGGCGCATTAAACTGTGTCGTATCTGCCCAGAGAGAAACAGGATTTGGGTTTCTGCCAAGGCTCCAACTCATAGCAAAAATATGAACAGGACCAACCTCGTCTGTCCTAACGACATTGTCCATTAACAAACCCCAATCCATAAAGTCGCCCTCAAACATTTCTACACGCAGGCCGATTTCCCTCCAGTTTTGGATGTTAAGCGGAACAAACATGTCATTTGTAGGATTAGAATGTTGGCCATATATAAACACCATATGTTCGCCGCTCAAATCGAGTCTGTAGCCCTCCGTGTCGCGCTCCGTAAAACCTGCCTCATCGAGGATTCTGTTAGCGAGTTCCGGGTCGAATACAAAGCCTCGTTGATTTGTGTCAATAAACATCCCTGCGTTAAACGGATGAAGGATGGAAGGTGCGGGTATCCACAAGTCGTGCCCGATGGTATGCGCGACGGTTGCACGGTCCATAGTATATGCCAAAGCGCGACGGATAGCGACATTCATAATAGGATGGTCATCGTCACGCAACCTTACACGAGCTTCGCTTATCACATTACCTTCGTCATCTGTTTCAGCTTCGCCAAATTCGCCCATACGAAAATTAATAATTGTCACAGTGCCTGCCGGCCAACCATACAATCTATAGTTTGAAGGATTCATCGACAAAAACTCGCCGAAATTTGTTGTCTGATAGGATGCAATATCAAAATCACCCGCACGCATAGCCGAAGGCACCATATTAAACGGCAAAAGCTCCACCAACACACCGTCCACAAGGGGTGCGCCCTGTCGGTAGTTGTCATTGGGAAGCATGAATACAGACTCTTCTGCTACCACCGTTTCTATGATAAAAGGCCCAAAGCCAAGAACTTGGTCGCGTGCGCGTATATGACTACGCAGACCACCATGACCTACTTCTTCTATAACAGGGGTCAACCAATGACGCGGTACAGGCTCAAGCCAAAGCGCACCCACAAATAATGCACTTGGCGGGAGTGGGTCTACATAGTAAATACGCAATGTGCGGTTATCATTAGAAAGCACAAGCCCAGAGATATAATCCACTTGACCGGAGTGATATTCCATGATGCCGCGCACATTTGGCACTTGCATCTCAGGCGAAAAACGAGTACCCGTATAGTCGGCATGTCCGATTATTTCATATGCAAACACAAGGTCGTCCAAAGTAAGTGCTACACCATCATGCCAATAAACATCCTCTTGCATGTTCAGGATAACTACATTTTCTGTCCTATCAAACTCAAATGTTGCAATGCCGTTTTGAGACCATATATTGCTTGCATCCCAAGAGACTAAAGGATATGTGCCTGCGAGTTCATTTATGGAGATGTCATGAGCGTCCACAGCATGTGTACCCAGAAAAAGCCCAACAAGTGTACTTGCGGAGCCTACACCTATACGCAATATGTTATCCGTACCGCTACCTCTGGGCAATATGGGGGCATCATTTTTGGTATATGCGGGGAATAATCGCAAAGCATCAAGCAATGCAGGATGCACTAGCCGGTCGCCCTCATCTGCCTCTATAAATTCTATCGGCCCGCCCGGCTCATAGAATTGCTCGGGCAATGTCTCATTGTCATTTTGAGGCCTGTCGTTGTTATTGGAGCAAGCAGCAAATATAACCATCACTGCAAATAGTAACATTACTAACTTTTTCATCATGTCCTCCTTGGGAATTTGGGGATTTACAGAAGTTATATCCCCTTGTTTATTACCGTTTTTTGCGGTGTCACATATATTGTTTTGTAATAGTCATAGATTACATATCCGGGCTTTGCACCTGCGGGTTTTTTCACATGCTTTTTAGCTACATAATCTACAGGAACATTTCCTGAAGCACGAGCGCGACTATTATATGCAGCTAAGTTTGCGGCTTCTTTTATTGCAATTTCCGAAGGCTCTCGCCCGCGTGTTACCAATATGACATGCGAACCTGCTATGTCCTTTGTGTGAAACCATATATCGTTATTTTTTGCCATTTTCATAGTAAGGTAATCGTTTTGTGTATTGTTTTTTCCCACATATATGTCAAAACCATCGACAATATATTTTAAGGGCTTTGCGGCAGAAGCAACTTTTTTTGCAGAGCCACGCTTTTTTATAAAACCTTGTTCTGCAAGTTCTGCACGGATTTCAGATATATCCGCCTCGTCTATTACTGTTTCCATCGCCACAGCAATACTCTCCAGATATACGATATCGGTATTGTTGCTCTCTATTTGGTCTTGCAATGCCGCGTAAGCGCGTTTTTGCTTATTATATAACTTAAAATACTTTTGTGCATTTTCGGAAGGCGTAAGCTGTGGGTCAAGAGCAATTTCGACAGGCTTATTATCGTCATAAAAATTTTCTGCAATAAAAGATTTTATGCCGCTTTTTATCATATAAAGATATGCGGTTATAAGCTCCCCGTTGATACGATGGTCATCTCGATTTTTTATATCATCCAGTGTTTTTTCAAACACTACCGCCTTTTTGCGACAACGTTCAAGATGTGTATTGATTAGCTTGCGCATGTCCGCTGTTTTTTGACCTATACGAAAAGTCTCCGTGCGCTGCAAATAAAAATCCTCCAACATACGAGAGGCAGAGTCATACTTTTCCCGCGAAAGATGCCCAAAAACAGAAAACGGCAAGACTGCAATATCATAGGCTTTGCCGTCATCGTCACGATAGATGGCGCAGTCAAAGCTATTTGCTTTTATTTGTTGGAAAACGGAAAAAAAAGCCTCATTGAGACTTGTAAGCGTAGCTCTATGGCAAATTTCTTCGGACATTACAGGGCTAATTCCGGTAAAATTTTTATACAACGGAACAGCCAATGGAGTGTCCTCGGTGACAGCGAGTGGATTTTGTTTGCCTTGAGAAGGTGGCCGTGAATATGTCACTCCCGGTAAAATCGGCCTCACCGCACTAACCGACGGCGGAACATGCTTTATCGCATCCAACACACGCCCATTTGCATCACACAACATTATATTGCTATGCCTGCCCATGATTTCCAATATGATGGTTTTTTCCGAACGGTCGCCCATTTCATCAAGGGCTTCTATGCGGATTTCAACGATTCGCTCAAAGTCAGGCTGTAGTATTGCGATGATTTTGCCACCACTTATATGCTTTCGCAAAACCATACAAAACATAGGGGCTTGCAATGGACTTGCCTTACTCTGTGATGTAAATCCGATACGCGGCGAGTTTGCGTTAGCAGTGAGCAAAACGCGGTGATTGGCACCCCTTGCGCGAATATTCAAATAAATCTCGTCACGCTCCGGCTGTGAAATTTTGTCCACGCGCCCACCTTCCAACAAGGACAACTCATGCACAATCCCTGCAAGGGTCACTCCGTCAAACGGCATTATCTTTCACTCTTTCTTATTTGCATAAAAATCACACCGACTACAGCAAAAACCGCGATGACCGCAAGAGCCACATATCCGACGAAGCTTTGATAAGACTGCTGTGTGGGTATATCTTGAATATCATGTACAACCTGTACATCGTGCAATACTCGTAACCTCGACTCTACAATATCAAAATCAAATCCACTTTCTCCCTCTCCCCGAACAAAAATGTCATCATCGGCATCATCAAAAGCCCATCCGCCGCCTATGTCCGCAGATAAGCCCTGTATCTCTATGCTACTCGCCATATATTCAAACCCATCACCGGCTGTATCAAAACCCATAATCCCAACCACAACAGCAAATAAAACCGAGGCCGCCGCCACAAGAGAAAATTGCCCAAAAGTCAAATTCTTCCTACGTCTACGCCGCACACAAACATCATGATGTACAGCGCGTAGCAATACATCAGAAAAACCCGAGGGCAAAAGCGGCTCGGGCAAACTCTTTATTTCGCTCATAAATCTAACAAAATCATCATACTCACGCGCACAAGCAATGCAATCTGCCAAATGCGCGCTTATTTTTTCTGCGTTATCTGCTTCGCCATCGTAATACGAAGAAAAATCAATCCCACACTCCATGCCGACACCTCTTTTGCGTATTACTTATTACAACGCAAATTTGATTAAAAAGTTCCATGGAATGTATCAGGGTCAGGGCCTGTGCGATGCCCTGCATCGAGTCCGTCTATTAAAGCGACCTCGTCTGCCGTAAGTGAAAAGTCAAACAAATCAATATTGGATTTTATCCTTGCGGGTGTAACGGATTTTGGGATGGTAACGATGCCCAGCTCAATATTCCAGCGCAGGATTACTTGTGCGGTAGACTTGCCGTATTTTTCTGCAATTTTCACCAATACTTCATTCGCCAGCAGATTACCTTTAAAGTCTAAATCCTTACTCCCGCCCAACGGACTCCAGCTCTGTGGGGCTATTCCTTCATCCTTGCACTTTTGCACGAGGGCTTTTTGGGTAAGCAATGGATGCATTTCTACTTGGTTTAGTGTGGGGACGACACTCCATACTTTTTTCAACTTGTCGATGTGATGCGCATTAAAATTGCTCACACCTATGGCGCGTGCGCGACCGCTCTTGTAAATTTTTTCCATAGCAAGCCACGAGTCCACAAACGCTTCGGGGACAGGCCAGTGGATTAGGTATAAGTCTACATAGTCCATGCCCAGATTTTTTAGGCTTTGCTCAAAGGCGGCCTCTACATTACCCTCTCGCTGTTCCGGATTGGATAACTTTGTTGTAATAAAAAGCTCACTGCGGTCTATGCCACTTTTTCTAACTGCTTCTCCCACGATTGTTTCATTGTCATATGCCGACGCAGTATCTATACTTCTATATCCCGCTTCCTGCATGGCGTATAACATCGTACCTACACCATCTCCATCACTTTCTACACGAAAAACACCGAGCCCAAGCATCGGCATTTTTTCTCCCGTGTTTAATGTTACGTATTCCATAAAAAACTTCCTCTCTAATTTTCGTCGATTAGCCCAAGCACTCGCACAAGGCTAACCACAGCCTCCAGTGCATATATCCTTGTACCCTCGACCTGTGGACGGAATGAGCGGTCGGGATAACCTATCATAACTCTGTGGTTTACAGTTTCTTGTACATATGGCAATAAATGCGGACTAATGAATACGGAATCAGTGAACTCTGCACTTAATGGACGATTTTGTGGTGTCGTAGCAGGACGATTTTGGATTAAAGCCCGCCCTGTCATCGCCGCAATTTCTTCTCGTGTGATGATGGCGTTTGGATTAAACCTAGCACCACTTTGATAAGACCCCAACAAGCCCGCAGCGAAGACCCTGCTCACGCCGTCAAAGAAAACATTAGGCGGCAAAACATCCACAAATCCGGAAAAATCAGCGTCCATGCGCGGCAACTGCATTGCAAAAGAAAGCAACTGCGCAAACTCTCCCCGCGTAATCGGTGTATCCGGATGCAAATGCTCCATGGGTGCGACGATTCCGGAATAAGCCGCGGTATAAGATTGCAAAAAGCCCCAATGCGCAGAGTGCATATCATCAAACCGCGCCCTGTTATGCATGATTGCCTGAACTCCCGGGAAAATAGTCCCGGTAACAATTTCATTGGGCGAAGGCGAACGGAACGGAATAAACTCCAACCAAGCACGAGCAAACCTTACGCCCGCAGGCCGCATATGCCCCGCAGTATTCATTATCGTGAAAACCATATGCAATGGTCGGGTAAATTCTTCTGCAACAAAAAACACCTCACCGCTATCGGCAAAAAGCAATTCCACCTTTAGCTCTACCAGAGGCGAGAGTAACTCGCCATCAGGATAGATGGCAGAAAACATGGTTGTCCTAGCGGAGTCATTACTCCTATTGATAAGGCTTATTCTTACATCTACTTGGTTTGTGTGTAGCCCTCGTGCCGCTATGGCCGCCCTTCCACCCCATATTATGTCAAAAAAATTAGACGGAATCCTAAGCCTTACAATCGGGGTGACAATATCAAAATCACCTTGCAGATTAGCCAAAACATCAGCACGTATAGTCACAGAGGCAATATCGTCAACAATCTCCGGTGTAACCCTTGCCCTATTCAAATCCCAGCGAAGATTACTCATATTAATAGCAGCACCACCCGTCAAAAAGAAAAATCCTTCATCAGGTTGTCTAGGTGGCATAGGTGGCTCGGGATGCGGGCCTATAGCAATCGGGGGCAGTGGCTCATCCGGCAAGGATGTATCTATGATGTTCATGGTCACAACCGGGTTTGCGCCGCGGTTTACTACAAAAGTCAAATCCCAATTGCCAATGGGCAATCTTGCTAAGAACGACCTGTTTATTGTAAACGAATAGGGATTAACAGGATTGCGCGTAAAGTCCGTAAACTCACGCAAATCTACCGTGCCATACCTCAATGTATTAAAATTAAAATCCAGTGTATTAAGCTGGGCGACAAAATCACGATGCATAACGCCATACGGATTCAAGTCGAAAGTAACCTCTCGCGGCCAAACGCCTGAGCTTGCCGCGACATTACCCACATGGAGACCATATGGAGTAAACACAGGAATGTTGACAATTCCTTGTCTTAAATTTCTGGAATGAATGCTGCGTGGCACGACCAGTTCCATTTCAGTGCTTGTAGAGCGTATGGGCGTACCCGTAATATCAATTGCTACAACTGTATTGTTAACACGCTCCGCAGGTGCAGCAGTAAGTCCCGCCGGCAAACCTGTAACCCAAAAATCAGAGGGAAATATGTCTTCTGCGAAATAGCCGCCTTCTAATGTAAAAAGCACTTGCGCATTAACGAGCACACCAACAAATAACGGCGAAAGCCCGCCCATCTCCGCAGTAATGCCTGCCTCACCGAATGTAATGTCAAAAGTACGAACAAAATCAGCACCGCCTGCACCCCCACCCGGAAGCGTCGCACGCAAACGCACTGTACCCTGCCCATCACCCGTAACAAGCAAAATATTTTCCGGTATGATATTTTCTTCTCCGACAGAGTTGTTGGAAAGTGTACCGGGTCCCGTGGTTGTAGTGCTAATCACACTCCACACAATATCTTCGGCAATAGGTACATGGGAGGCTCCTCGTTCCGGAAACAACCTAACCTCGTCGTTCAAGTTCATAGGCTTATATGTCTGCCAAAAATTGTTGAAGAGTGACATGCTGGTGACAGGCAAATTAACCGTTCCACCCAAAGCCGTCACAGGCATAATAACCAGCAATCCCAACAGCACCACAGTTAGCAGAAATATTTTTTTCATTTTGTCTCCCCCTTATAAACCCAAACAATATCTTTCATTACATTTTTTTTAAACTCTACGTCATTTGACTTTAACAAATCATCTATGAATATAAAATCGGCATCCAATGGCTTTAAGTCAACAAGAAATTCTTCTACAAATGATAAAAACTGCTGTGTCGCATCCGCCGCCTCATAATCATAGTCATACAGTATATCCACGTCATCATTAAAATCAAAGTCGCCCCTCGCGCATGAGCCAAACACTCCGACTCGACTGATACATGGATAGTTTGGGGCGGCTCGCAACACTGTGTTTCTTATAGTTTCCATGATATCAGACAACATTTTTAAGCACTCCCCTTATTTCGGCAGATACCTTTTTGCTCGTCAGCATCGTGCAAATGTCAAAAATCATCCTAAAATTGACCTTATCATACTCATGACTGGCTACATTGCGTGCGCCCGCTATTTTTATTTTATTAAACTCGGGTGTTTTTTCTAATGTTTCCGGCTTGATGCTTTTTTTCAGACCATGGATTATCGTAATAATCTGCGTGGTCGCAAATTGTGCGAGCCTTCGTGATTCAAAATCCTTATGCGTGTTTATCTCAAAATGCGCCAAACAATCTCGCAAATCGCCTATATGGCGCAAAACTTTGACCAAACAAATTTCATCAGTTTTTGAGCCTTGTTTCATTTTCGCGCCCCTACCCTGCCTGACCTTAGTCCTCATGCCATCAGCGGAGCCATCTTATAATAATTGTGAAAAAAATGATATACGAACGTGTGTTTAACGACATTGCATTTCCCGCTATGTGTTTTTGGCGGTTTTATTCTGTAAAATATTTGACATTTTTTATATCGCATGATATTGTGCGCGGGCAATACATTTTTTACATCCGTAGGAGGATTTATGAAAACAGGTACAGTAAAGTGGTTCAATGCAGAAAAAGGATATGGGTTTATCTCTATCCAAGGCGAAGATGACGTATTCGTTCACTTCTCT
The DNA here is from genome assembly GCA_009786925.1 of Defluviitaleaceae bacterium. Classification (GTDB taxonomy): domain Bacteria; phylum Bacillota; class Clostridia; order Lachnospirales; family WQUN01; genus WQVC01. The sequence continues at coordinate 11,849 of WRGY01000069.1, forward strand.
GCCATCCAAACAGAAGGCTTCAAAACCCTCGAAGAAGGTCAAGAAGTTCAGTTTGAAGTAGTACAAGGTGCTAAAGGCCCACAAGCCGCCAACGTGGTTCGCGCTTAGTCTTTGGAAAGACTGGCAAAGACTATTTATATAAGAAGTACGTTTTTGACAGTTCCAAACATTTTAAAAGCACAGTGAATCCGTAGCCCTTTTGGATTTGGCGACCTACACAGGTTGTCCCTCCAAAAGGGCTTCTTTTTTAGGAGATGGTACGATGTTTATAGTAATAGAAGGACTCGATGGAAGCGGAAAATCCACACAAACCCGCCGCCTCGGAGAGTGGCTGACAAAAAGAGGAGCCACATGCCTCATCACAAACCAACCAAGCAACGGTGCAATCGGCACACTCGCTCGTGAGACGACGAAGGGTGCATTTTCTGTGGACAACGAGGCACTCTCCTTACTCTTTGCCGCAGAACACCTCCAGCATTACAAAGAAAAAATCGAGCCAGCCCTATCTCGTGGAGAATATGTAGTCTGCGACCGTTATTATTATTCCAATTTGGTATACCAAGGAAAAACACCTGAGCTTTTCGAGCGAATTCTCATGTATAACCACTCGGTTATGAATCCACCCGCAAAAAAGCCCGACGTTGTTATATATCTGGACGCACTTCCCGAAGAATGCATGAAGAGAATAACCGCCAACCGCACAGAAATCAGTATTTTTGAAAAAATCGACAAGCTAAAAGCCCTACGCACCCGCTATATTTCAACCCTCGAACGCCTTCGTGAAACAGAAAACATAATAACAATCCAGACAAAAAAACTAAATCAATCCGAAGTTTTTGAAAAAATAGTGCATAAAATCGCCCCGCTTTGCTAATATTATTTTCGATTATAACGAAAAAATAAATTATTGAGGCGGTTTTTTATGTTGAAAAAATTATATATATGTCTCTTGCTTTTTTCTATGTTTAACACAACGACAGTATATGCAATGCCCCTTTCTCGCAAAGTTATTGTGTTGGACGCAGGTCACGGAGGTTGGGACCCCGGTAAAGTCACAGGCAAAATAGAAGAAAAAAACATAAATCTAAGCATTGCAAAAAAACTGCAAACCCACTTAGAGCAAGGTGGAGCAACAGTAATCGTAACACGCCTTGAGGATACAGAACTGGGCAAAAGCAAACAAAGCGACATGCACGCTAGGCGCATAATCGCAAACTCCAGCCACGCAGACATCTTTGTAAGCATTCATCAAAATGCATACAGCAGCCCAAATGTACACGGCGCGCAGACCTTTTACTTTAACCAATCCGATAACAGCGAAAAGTTGGCCACTACCATACAAAACCGCCTATGCGAATTTGTGGACCCATCAAACAAATTCCATCCAAAGGCCAACGATAACTACTTTGTACTAAAACAAACCGCCATGCCGGCTGTCTTAGTAGAATGCGGATTTATGACAAACTACAGCGAACGCAACAAACTAATAGAAGAAAGCTACCAAGAAAAAATAGCCTGGGGCATTTATCTCGGCATAGTAGATTATTTTAATTCTTAGGCCTGTTGAAAAGTCGGCGTTTTTGCTTTATACTTCCCTCGTGCAAAGATGAGCGTTTGTAGCTCAGGGGATAGAGCAACCGCCTCCTAAGCGGTAGGTCGCAGGTTCGATTCCTGCCAAGCGCAACGTACAAGGGGCTGTCTCATTAAGCCCCAATAAAAAAGCGAGAGAAGTGTGAAAAAAATCACGCAACTCTCGTTTTTTGTTGTAAAATTAATTATGAGAAAAAAATCACAACGAGGCAATCATACCTCAAATCGAACCCCGTATCAACTAATGTTGCCACTTGAATTAGAAGTAAAAATTGAAGCAAGCGAAGCGGTACGCCTGATGCTAGAAATCACAGAGAGGTTGGACTATAACA
>WRGY01000070.1 GCA_009786925.1 Defluviitaleaceae bacterium
ACCTCAGCAACTATCCTACGCTCATGCCAATCATCGGCGGTCGTATCACATCGGGCTTTGGCTCGCGCCGCGACCCGATTACAGGCAGGACGGCATTCCATGAAGGTGTAGACATTCCCGCGCCTTCCGGCACGCCAATACATGCCGCAGGTGGTGGTACGGTATCATATTCCGGATGGCGCGGCGGCTATGGAAACGTTGTTTTCATAGACCATGGCAGTGGCCTCCAGACCAGATATGCCCACAACACACGTAATCTCGTAACCGTCGGCCAGCGCGTAGAACGCGGCGACGTAATTGCATATGTAGGCAGCACAGGCCGTAGCCTTAGCCCACACCTCCATTACGAAGTACTCCGAAACGGTAATCAAATCAATCCGGTTCCATTTATCACCGAGACAATTGACTAAGACGCTAGGCTTTATGCGGGCTTGAGCGGTTTTGACCAAAACATCTACTTTCCTGATAATGGTAAGTAGTTCCGTTTGTGAGGAGAATAAAGATGAAAAAATTATTCCAAGCGACTACGGTTATATTTGTGGTGCTGTTGGCAGTTGTAACTATCCACGCAATTGAAGCAAGTGCCGAGCCGCAAGCCCTTGAAAACTTAACAGTGCGGATGATTTCGGCAGGACATGACCACGCAACGGCAATTATGTCGGACGACAGCTTGTGGGTTTGGGGAAACCACCAACACAGGCCTGTGCGGGTGATGGAAGGCGTTTCCTTTGTTGCCGCCGGATATGATTTTACAATGGCGATTAGAGATGATGCTACGCTTTGGGCATGGGGGGCTAACTCACGCGGCCAGCTTGGAAACGGTACAACCGAAAGCCAACACAGCCCTGTACAAATCTTAGACGATGTTGTTTATGTTTCGTCAGGAAATACACACGCTATGGCAATACGAAGTGATGGCACACTTTGGGGCTGGGGGGCTAACAATTGGGGCAAACTTGGCGACGGCACAACAGAGACTCGCCTGGTTCCCGTGCAGATAATGGACAACGTTACCGCCGTTGTGGCGGGGTTTGGTACTACAGCTGCGTTACTGAAGGACGGAAGCCTTTGGGCGTGGGGGTCCGGGGGAGGCTCGTCAAATATTTTTGCACTGCAATCCTCCTTTACTCGGTACACCCCCGAACTGTTAGTTGACAACGTAATTTCCATTTCTGGCGGAAGCAGAACTCTTTTTGCGCAACTGGCAGACGGCAGCACTTGGTCGGCCGGAGAACTTAGACATCACAATCGGCCGGGAGTTGCTGCAGGTGCTGACTTTTCGGAATTGGAATACGGCGTAACAAATGTTTCCGTGCGCCAGCAACACGCAATCGCACTTAGGGAAGACGGTACTGTTTGGACATGGGGAAACAACAACGCAGGTCAGCGCGGAGACGGCACAAGAGATGGAGTACGCGAAGGAAATATCGCTCCCTCGCAGGTACTGGACGATGTTGTTGCGGTTTCGGCGGGGAGAATTTTTTCCATGGCACTGCGAAGCGATGGAAGTCTTTGGGCGTGGGGTTCAAATTCCAGGGGTCAGCTTGGCGACGACACCACCGTGGACAGAATCGTCCCCACGAGAATAATTCCGTTCACGCCACAAACGCCGCAAGGTGGTGTGGCGGCGGTTTCTGCTGCGTCGCATCATACAATGGCAATTTTGGAAGACGGAAGTTTATGGGCGTGGGGCTTTAACAACACGGGACAGTTTGGAAACGGCACAACTACAAATAGAAGTGAGCCTGTTCAAGTGGGTCAAATCACAGCATGGAAAACAATATCTGCCGGAACTTCGCACTCGGCAGGTATTCGAGGTACCGGCCTTTGGGCATGGGGTGCTAACAACCATGGGGAGTTAGGCGACGGTACGACCCGCGGTGTCGCGTGGCCTGTAGCTGTAGGGGAGCAAATGATTTTCGGCGGCATCTATGTACCACAAGGTCATGAGGTTGGCAGGTGGTCTAAGGTGGCGGTGGGCGGAGGTCACACTGTAGCCATCCGCGAGGACGGCAGTTTATGGACGATGGGCGCGAACGGCGATGGGCAGCTGGGTGACAACACCACAGACAGCCGCACTCGCCCTGTTCAAATTGGGGAACACAAATGGAAATATATAGCCGCAAATAATTTTCATACAGCCGCTGTCAGAGAAGACGGTACGCTTTGGACATGGGGCAGAAACAGTCACGGTCAACTAGGCGATGGAACAATCGACAACCGTCATGCTCCCGTTCAGGTGGGTACAGACGACAACTGGGTAAGCGTTGCACTCGGCTCAAATCATACCGTTGCAATCCGAAGTGACGGCAGTCTTTGGGCGTGGGGTTCAAATTCAAGGGGACAGTTGGGCGACGACACAACGGACGACAGACATCTTCCCATACGAGTGGGGACAGATAATAATTGGTCAAGCGTATCTGCCGGAGCATCACACACGGTAGCAATCAGAACAGACAGTACGCTTTGGGGCTGGGGAAGCAATGCGGGTCAGCTTGGTACAGGCACAAATGCAAATCATCACAGCCCTGTACTAATCCTTGAAAATGCTCGTGCCGTTTCAGCCGGATTCAACAATACTTTTGTTATCAAAACCGACGGAAGTCTTTGGGGTTTTGGGGATAACGGATTTTCTCAGCTTGGTGACGGAACAACTACACGCCGTTATGAACCGATTCAAATTATTGCAGGCATAGACGGTGAAGGGAACGTGTATTGATATGAAATTTGCTACGTATATATATAACGGTGATGAGTATGCGGGTGTACAGATTGCGGATAAGATGTACTCATTTGACAGCCTTTTTGGCAGGGTTTCTCTTTTGGAATTTATTCAGAAGTATGATGGTAAGCCATTGCCGGATTTTTCGCCAAATGGCGATGGGGTCAGTGTCAATGATGTGACTTTTATTGCACCCATTCCACGCCCCTTCCGCAATATTTTCTGCATTGGAAAAAACTACGCCGACCACGCAAAAGAAGTAAAAGAGACAATACAGTCTAACCAAGATGAAAACCTAATACCAAAGGCACCCATCTATTTTACGAAAACAGCAATCCCTGCGGTGGGCGATGGGGCGACTATTCCTCTGCACACGCATTTAACAAAAATGGCAGACTACGAGGCAGAGCTGGGTGTAGTCATCGGAAAGACATTGTCACACGCCACACAAGAAGAAGTCGCCGATGCCATATTTGGATACACAATCATCAACGACATCACGGCGCGTGATGTGCAAAACAAGCATTCGCAGTGGTTTTACGGCAAGAGCTTGGATGGGTTTTGCCCCATGGGGCCGACCATAGTCCCCGCTTCCGAAATTGCTTTTCCGCCGGCACTCAAAATAAAATGCCACGTCAATGGCGAAACGCGGCAAGATGGTATTACAACTGATTTGATTTTTGATATTCCATATATAATTTCGGATTTGTCGCAGGGGATTACATTGTATCCCGGTGATATTATTGCTACAGGCACGCCCGCAGGCATAGGCCACGCGCTTACTCCCCCACAATATCTAAAAGCGGGCGATGTAGTGGAATGCGAAATAGAAAAAATCGGTGTACTGACTAATTATTTCTAGCCGCAAACCCTGTCAGCGAATCCAAAATCGGACGCAGGGCAAAGTATGCATTTAGGCTACCATTTGCGCGTATAGAGGATAGGTGGTTGTCTATGATGGATAGAAAATTGTACTGTGTATCACTCCCATTTAATCCGCTGTGTGGATTGGCGTATTGTGAGGCCATTGCGCTTGCGGCGAGGCGAGCTATGCCTGATGGTTTGCCATTTGCGACCAAATAGCCGTCCAGTGCAAGCATTTCTATAAATGTAGCATTCCTCGGGTCTATGTCATTTATTCGGACTTCTCGTGTAAACGGTGTACCGCAAACGTCTACTCCGTTCACGAGCATGACAGGGTCACGCATCGAAAAACTGTCAGCTCTGCGGACGGTTATATCAGTCATCCTACCGCCGGGTATATCCATCTGAAAGATGGTGACAAGGGCTTCGCTATTAGGCAGCTCCCTTTCTTCCACTGTATCGGTAGGCGGCTCGGGCGGTTTACTGTCGCGCCGGAGATTAAGCCCATTTATAATCGGGTTGGTATTTGTAATTGCGCTGTTTATCATTAAAACAACTCCTCTCTAATTTTTGCGTTTAGCGACTCCATTGTATTTGCAAAAGCGGTATCAAAATCCGAACTTTGAATACTTTTAATGAACCTCTCAAAAAAGTTGTCTAAATGTCTTTCCGTATTCTGTCGCAAGGAATGCATGAAGTCTTTTATGTTCTTATGTTCTTGCCATTCCCGCTCTATCTGATTGCGGATACCTTGGGGCATATTGCTTGAGGCTATGCTACTGCTTGGTGGATTCAGCTTGGGTAACAACGCTGTGCTTCGTAACGCACTTTCAAATGCTTGGTTTAATTTCCCTAATTGTATATATAACTCGTCTTGATTATCGCTGTATCGCTCTAATAAATTTTCTCGAAGTTCTGCATATCGTCTTGCAAGGTTTTCGATAGAAGTCTCAAAACCATCGGTCGAATTAAAGCCTACCCGAAAGAACTCAACAAAAAAGCTTGCATTTTGGGTTGATTCGGAATGCCAAAAAGGAATTATATCCCCCATATCGTTTTTCTCAATTACAATTTCTCTACCTGCCAACTCTTTGAATTTTGCGGCCTTTGCTTTGGCATCCTCAGACAGAAAGGCATGAGAAGCATAATTTTGGTGGTTTACGCTGTTAAGCATGGTTGTTCGCTCCTTTTAGGTATTCCCATAACAGGCTTTACATATTTTAAATAGTGATGTTAATGCCACCTCCGCTGTTTGGGTTAAAATCATTAACGCCATTTACAGTCATGCGCCCACTATCAAATGAAAGCGATATGTTTGGGGCAGGCATATGTGCAGTACCGTTTCGCAGGAAATTGGCGATATTGTCACGCAACCAGTTTAGGCGATGATTTTCTTGCTCTGCCTGATACCTGTTCAATCCTTTGAGATGAGACGTTCTGTCGCCATAAATTATTTCATAAAGCTCCTGCGGCAATCCTTGAATCCTGCCGTTTGCTCCAAGACTTAAATTGCGCAAATCTGTACCACTGTTCATCAGTTCAGATTGGATTGCGATTAGAGTTTGCTGTTCAACCGATAAACCAACGTGGGTACTGCTTGGCGGATGCCCTTCAAGGATTCGCCCGTATTCCATAAACTGTGCCAAAACAGAAATAACCATTCGGGAATCATAGCTCATAGCTTCTTCGATTACCCTTTTCAGTTCTGCATTATTAAGCCCGGTTATCGTGACCCCACCGTATCTGTCTACGCCAATATTAAAGTTAGCGTTTTCGGGAAGTTCGATTCCGTTCTCCCGCAAAAGCTGTGTAAACACTTGCACGCCAAGGGGTTTTTCAAACCCTTCGCGTCCTTCGATGCCATTAATCCAGTGGTTTGCGCGGAATGAAGGATTTTGAAAATTCGTTCGCCATTCAATATGTTCTTCCGATAAGCCGGTGGATAACAAACGTCCGTCGCCGACGTGGTTACGTCCCCATTTCGATGGGTCGGGTGCGCCTACGCCCAATTGCGCTTGTTGGTTGCTCACATTGCGATTGTTTTGCAATCTTAATGCCATCATCATAAGGCACCTCCTCTGTTTCTGCCAAAATGCCCAAAAATGCTATCCATTACATTGTTTATTGAATTAACTGCGTCCCAGTTGCCATTTTGCCTGTGCATTGCAATGGCTTCTTTTAGTGCAGGGATGATGTCAAATGTAGTAAATCCGTCTGTCACCACATCGCTAAACATCAAAGCTCGGCCCGCTTCTCTTGCTATACTGCTTGTTTTGCCTGTGTTAGAAGTTATATAACCATCCAGTGCAAACATTTCTATAAACGACATGCTGTTTTTGTTTAAATCATTGATGCTTACTTCTGCCTCAAAGGGTGAGCCGCAGGTATTTGTACCCTTTACCAACATTATCGGATTTTCCGGTGTAGAGTTTTCGGATTTAAAAACATGGGCGTTTAGCCATCCTCCACCGGGCAAACGCATTGCACCACTGACTATTGCACAACCCTTTAATATAATGGGAGCATTTATTCCTTCCATTGGGTCAAAAACAGGCTTGCTTCCCGTGCCGATTTGGTTAATCGGTTGCCATAAAATATTTTGATTTGGGTTTATTGTCATGATGGAGACCCCATACTTTCATACATATTAGAAACATGCTGTGGTGATGGTGCTGCTGTCTGGATTCTCATGGCCTGTGTAGCTTGACGACCTACCATAAAGCCCGATACGCCGCCTTGGGAGCGGGCTTCGTTTTGTACTGCACGCCATGCGTTGTTGTAGACCTCCAAGATGTCGCGTGAACGTTCTGCCTCGGCTAGTGTAAAGGTAAAATCCCAGCCGTAGTTAGTGAGTTGGATACTGCTTATATGACGGTTTGAGCGTTCATGCACATGGCTAAAATGGATTGGCGTTTGGCCGCGTGGCAGATGAGATGCAAGGTTGATGATTCTAAGGCCGCTAAAGCCACCATTCGCCTGCATTGCGTTTTCGATGATACTGCGCCTGTCGGGTGATACCACGGAGATAAAATCGTCGATTAGCTCCTGTGTCTCGGGGCTGTTTTGGAAATATCCCCTTTCGAAGTCGCGCCGTGCGGCTTCTTTTATTGCCTCTTTAAACTCTTCATCGGTTTTACGCGGGGCTGTGTGTGTAAGAATACGTCTACCCGCTTGGTCGCCGTTTGCAAAGCTGGGCATCCTCACCTGTGATTGCGAGCGAATATTTTGTTGGCGGCTAAACACCTGATTTGTTGTAACTCGATTCATCATTATAAACCACTTCCTGTACCAAATAAATTTTGCGAATATGCTCGTGATACCAAATCACGCATTCCGTCCTCACCTATGAATGTACGGTTTTGCGAGGCATTGTTTCGTGGGGTATAACCCTGTGTTTGCACCTTTCCTCCGCGTATTTCGAAGGTGGTACCGTTTACAGAAAACGGGCGGGATGTATCCACACCCATTTTTTGCAGAAGAGAAATAACATCGGCGTTTAATCCCCTGTCATCAGAGAGGTTTACGCTTGTGTTTAGGCTGGAATTTCCTGTTGCAGAAGCATGCAAAAGCCAGTTTAGTGCGCGTGTGTAGGCTGATGGTGTATGCGCACCCGCATCCAGTGCATCCTGTGGGTTGCGCCAGTGATTTTCGAACGCACCCACCATATTATCAAACACATGCAGGTTGTAACGCCCCATAGGAATACGGCTACCCATGCCGATTTGTACGGCATTACGCAGCGCATCTACACTAAAGCCACCTTCGGGTAAAAAATGGCGGAATGAATTGCCCTGGCGTGCGCGGCTTTCTGCCATTTCTGCCAACCACTGCTCACCGCAGATTACTTCCAGGACTTTGCCATGCAAGGCATACATGAAATCGGGCGTAAACAGATGAGCGTTTTCTCTGTGGAGGGTGGTTATTTCTCGCATGATTTCGCGTGCATCATCACAGTTTTGCGCCCTTGTAAAAGGGTTGTCGCCCGCGCTGATTGCATCGCCATTCATGATGGTCGCAAGTTTATTTTGAATTTTTTCGTGTACCTTAAACGCCTTTGCAAATTTAATTTCCTGCGATGTCAGCGGGTTGCAGCCACTTATCACATTTATCACTTCCTTTTCAAAAAATTTATCGTCCCACTGTTGCAAATCCACAACACCCCATTCCATAAACGTATTAAATTAATACGTTCGCGGAAAAATAACGCTTTTTATTAAAATTTATTTACAAATGACCCGATACAATAGTCGTAGGAGAAACAACACAGCATGGATACGCTGACTAAGTGAGGTGTAGGCATGCTATCTGTTTTTATATGCGAAAAAAATCGCAAATACCAAAAAATGCTTTACAACTGTATACATAACCAAACGGAACGGTTTGATATAGAAATCGTTTTATGTACGTCCAGCCCCGTAAAAATAATCCGCCATATCACGGACACAAAAATTAATGGGCTGTATTTTTTGGAGCTTGGCGACGGCGCGGGGCTGGAGGCGGCAAAGCTGATACGCCAACATGACCCGCGAGGGTTTATTGTGTTTATTGCAGAACATGCCGACTATATGCCGCTCACCTTTGAGCATAAGGTGGAGGCTCTTTCTTATATAGAAAAAACAGACGAAAAATCCGTCCGCCAAAAGGTGCAAGAATGCATAGAATACGCCTACGACAAGCATGTTTCACGGCCATATGATGGCAATTACATCTTTAAAGCAATAAATGGGCAACGGATTTCTTGCGGGTATGACGAGATTTTGTTTTTCGAAATAGAGTCACCAAGCACAAAGCGTATAATTTTGCACACAAAAAATCGGCAGTATATATTTTACAATACCCTAAGCGAAATCGCTAAGGAACTGCCGATTGGCCTATTTTTCCATTGCCATAAATCCTATATCATAAATGTAGGAAATCTCAAAGAAGATACAATCATCGAACTAAGGCAGGGGAAGAACATCCTAACACTGCCCGGCGACAAAACATGCTTGGTATCAACACGAAAAAAAAGCGGACTACTGCGACTGCTAGGCTAACGAAATATAGCGGTTAACTGCCGCCAGTGCAAAATCTTCTGCCTTGCTCTCCACGGTAGGTACCCCCATAGCCGCAAGACTTCTGAATATGTCCCTGCGCTCGTCCCTAAACTCCACCGCGGTAGTCTGTACAACTTTGTCAAACTTCCTGCCCTTACGTATGGGTTTTTCTGCGAGACTGTTTAGACTTTCATTCTCCATAAAAATTACGATGGGCATGTGGCGTTTTTTTAGGAGTGCGATATGAGCAACCAGTTCACGTGCCTCCTCGGGCAATTCGAAATCCGTGAAAATAAAAACAAGACTGCGCCGCTTCTGCTTTTCGCATAGTACCCTAAACGCGCCACCTACGTCGGCAGTGCTTCGATTATCCTCTACATGATACAATGTCTCCATCAGCAGATTCCTATGCCCTGCACCTTGACCCGGTGCAATATGACTCCGCACCATCGAGTCATATACCATAAGTCCCACTTTTTCGCCCGCTTGGTTTACGATGTCGCTCAAAATGAGCGCGGCATTGATTGCGTAGTCCAGTTTTTTATATCCCTTGACGCAATAACTCATGGGTCGGCCAATGTCCAACAATATATATACGGGTTGGTTACGCTCTACTTGATATTGGTTTACGATTATTTTATGCTCACGAGCAGTGGCGCGCCAATTGATTTTTCGATAATCATCACCCACTACATATGGCCGCAAGCTTTCAAACTCATAGCCAATCCCATAATCCTTAGCCGCTCTGTCACCCGTCATCAGACGTTTTTTTTGTAACATAAGTCGATATTTGCCCAAATCACGCACATTGGGATATACCTTGTACTCACGAGGGCATTCCACTCTCACATGTTTAGTACAAAGCCCCAAAACCCCTGTATATCGCAAATATATATGCCTAAACATAAAGCTCCCACGCTTGGTGGGCATGACGGTGTACGAAAAAAGCTCCTCTTCACGCGGAGCGAGCCAGTTATCAGGCTCCTCCTCGGATAAAACAGAAAAATGCCGCATACTCTCGTCTTTGCCCTGCACATATAGGGCAAAATTTGAGGTGTTTTTTACATAAAAAACAATCTCGTTTTCATCCTTAAAATATAAGACATCCTCATCGTCACGCCGCACCTGCAATGTCTTTTTTTTAGGCGTAATAAGAATATCCAACACAAGAAGCCCAAGCAAAAATAAATTCCAAAAAATGAACATCGCTATATACGACCCATCCAAAAGCCAAGCGGCAAATGTAACGGGCGCACCCAGCGCGACCAAAAATACGAAGCTCTTTGTCATCGGGTGGCTACCTCGGTGCCTTCACTTGCGCGAGGATACTTTCGATTACTTGGTCCGGAGTAATGCCCTCTATTTCAGCCTCAGGTTTGATGAGCAGTCTATGTCTCAATACGGGCAATGAAAGTGTATGAACATCATCGGGGATGACAAAATCCCTACCCTGTATAGCCGCATAAGCCTTAGATGCCAACAACAATGCGACACTGCCCCTCGGACTCGCCCCAAACTGCACTGCACCTACACGCCTCGTAGTCTCTACTACGCTTACGATATAATTAAACACAGCGTCGTCTACTGTTACGGAGGCGATTTCTTGCTTGGCTTCTGCAATTTGCTCCGCTGTGCATATGGCCTCCTGCGGCGGCAGAATGTTATTTCCTTCGTGATACATCTGCAACATTTGCTTTTCTGCCGAAACACCGGGGTATGTGATTAGGATTTTCATCATAAAGCGGTCGGTGAGTGCCTCGGGTAGTGGATATGTCCCTTCGTATTCTATCGGGTTTTGGGTCGCCATCACAAAAAACGGCTCGTCCATCACATGGGTCTGCCCATCTATGGTAATCGCACGCTCCTCCATTACCTCAAGCAAAGCAGACTGTGTCTTGGGCGGTGTACGGTTGATTTCGTCAGCTAAAAAAAATTGTGTGAACAACGGCCCCTTGCGTAGTTCAAACTGCCCTGACTGTTGGTTAAATATTTTAGTCCCCAAAATATCCGAGGGCATAAGGTCACTGGTAAACTGTACCCGCTTGCACCCCACACTTATCAACTGCGCCAGCGACCGCGCCCAAAGTGTCTTAGCCAGTCCCGGCACACCCTCTATAAGCACATGCCCACCCGCAAACATCGCACAAATCGCGAGTTCTGTAAGGTTTTCTTGATTCAAAACACGGCTGTTAAGCCTTTCCTTAATACCATCAGCGAGATTCTTGACCATAATCTTTAACCTCCATATAAAGTCGCGCAAGAGCGCGTACATATTCATTTTCTTCACGTTCTGTCTCTTCATAAAACTCTACAGGATTGCCAAAACGTTTGCCGAGATGCAGTATTGCGATGATTGCAACGATAACAATCTGAGCCATCACCAGCTGGATAACAATCGGCAACCGACCAACAAAATTTTCGGATGTATGAAATCCATGATAGTACTCTGCAAAAAATATCCGACCTGTACGCTCGGCGTTCCACTGTGCTACAAAATTTTGCAATAGCTGCCCATAGAGGCTGTTTTGCATAAGAGAGTAGTTTGTGAGTTGCGTTGCACCACCGGTGATAACCTTGCCATAGCCATAGCTGTAGAACAAAAATCCACCAATCTCACTCCCTTGCACCCCCATGACCCTATCTATGACGGTAGAAGGATACGAGTTGCAAAGATAAATCAGTCGCCCGCCCATACGCACCCACTCCAGCATTTCGTGAGCCATGTCGGTACTTACATGCGGGGTGCGTGGCTGTACTATGACATAAATATGGTCTGTATCGGTGCGCAGATTCAGCGGCCTACGGCTCATACGTGCAGAGCATCCCATATGCCGCATGGTGTCATACAGCAAGCTAACCCCTCCTTCACCCGTAGACCCGGCAGAAAAAGGCACCCCATCTCCGCTATCTACAAAATACGAAACAGCAATGACAAAAACAACAATCAAAAGCGGAACAACCCAAGCCTTACGCATGAAATATAACGCCCCCAATCGTCTTTTCTACAGCCTCATTAAAAACAGCAAAATCATCATCGCCAAAAGCCTTATGCCCAAACCATGTCAAATGGAAGCCCTCCGCTATTTTCGAAAAAGGCGCAACAAGCGATGGTGCAGACTCTTTGATTTGCCGCAAAATGAGCTTATTTGTATCAGATGGCTCAATTACGATGATGTCGTTTTCGTTAAGCCAAAGAATGGCGGCGATATATTTATATCTCACAGCTACACGGCGGCTTTCTGCGGTGTTGCTAAGTTCCAACAGTTCATCTACCGTATGATTTTTTATTTCTTCAAATATATCTTGCAGATTATGTCTCTTTGGGATACGGCTTCTGCGATATGCGCGGATTAGCACAACAAGCGCAATCATAATAAGTATCACGACAATGATAGTAAAAATCGTCGCGATTGTGCGAGCGTTTCCGCCAATCCCCGTGGGCATATTAAAATCAAGATTATTAATAAGCCATGTAAAAAAACGCCCTGTGATTTCTCCGAGCAACTCACGTATATCCACTCGCCGCCCCGTCAAAAAATCATAGCGCGAAGTTTCCAAAACCTCATTCATTGCCTGTTCAAATGTGGTCATAATGTCTCCAGCCTAAGCTCCAGGTCAAAACCCTCGTGTTTCATCCGTTGGTTAAAATAAATTAATGACTGCATAATCCCGTCCAAAGGCGCGACCAAAAAAGAGGCAATCATAGGCCCTACAAAACTCATAAACATTATGCCAAGAATGCTAAACAAGGCCGCTATAGGTGCCGTCTCGGCTAACAAACCAAGGAGCATATTAAACAACATAAAAATCCCCTGTGCAGATAAAGAAAAAATAAAAACCGAACTCATCCAAACAGCCCTAATCCCAAATATTTTCCAAAAATCAGGCTTAATAAGTTCCCACGACCGCATAATCGCGCCAAAAAAATATCTCCGCTCAAAGGCCGCCACGGCAACAGAAATAGAAAACATATTAGAAAATACCCAGTACCCAAGCCCCAACAATATAGCAGGCACAACAAAAAAGGTCGCCCCCGTAGTAAAGGCCACCATAATAATCAAGAACGCAAGCACAATAAAAGGTATTGCAATAAGAATCTGGGCCAAAATAGCCGTAAACACGCGAAATATTACCTTAAAAATCCCCATATGGGAAAGCGACGACCTATACCCATAAAAAGCCTGCCGAGAGAGTAATATATGCCCCGACGAAGAAAACGCCTGCCAAACCATAATAAAAGGCATAACAACAACAATAATCCCAATCAACAAAAAAATAGACACATCGTCAATGGCCCCACCCGCTAACCCGGCGACCATAACTAAAGCAAAAATGACCGCCACAATTATCGCTACAAGAAAAAACACCATAAATGCCATGACAGAAACAATCGCTGCAAAAGCTACCTGATTCCAAAACGACTTTTTATAAACGTCAAAAACCCTGTCCATCATCTCGGCAGCGTACATGGGAGCAAACTTACGATTCATTTACAAAACCCCAATCTATGCTATAGTATACCACAATGACATTTTCCAAGAAAAGGGCAAATATATGTTCTCACAATTTTCTACGCGCTTATACGAAAAAATAATCGACGCAGATTATCAGCTATTGAGCATAAACGGCACAGACATTTCTGATACCACTCACTGGGTCGCACATAAGGTCGAAATGTCTACCCCCATAACACTTCATGTAGTCTCGGCAGAAATCATAAGCTTTCCATCGCTTGTACTGTATGACAACGAGACCAAGCAGAGCATGGAGGTCGGAACAAATATATATATCTTAGTCGGCAGGAATGTCCCCGAGTTTGTCGGAGCAGAAGAATACTTTGGCCAGTCTGTTTATTCTATATACTGGCATGTTAATCTTGATACAGGCGAAATCACCGTCCCCCAAGGCCAACCGAAAAAATTATTTAATCTACACACCATATTAGAGTCCACTTTGCATGACAACAAAAGTTTTAGCATGGCTCCACGCCCACACGCAAAGCATCGTTATCCGATACTTGCATATGGGCTTATTTTTGTTAATCTTGTTATTCTGCTGCTTATGTATCTGGATGGTTATCGTCTTGGTGATATTACCGTACCGATTAGGTTTGGGGCTGTTATCGCAGATTTTGTCGTGCGTGGCGGTGAGTGGTGGCGACTCGTAGCCGCGATGTTTATCCATTTTGGGTTTGGACATTTTTTTGCAAACTCTTTTGGTATATTAGTTTTTGGTACACGACTGGAGAGGTATCTTGGACGGCGGTTGTTTTTCATCGCTTATATCTTTTCGGGATTGGCGGGGTCAGCGGTCAGTCTGGTCAATTTGCACTTTTTTCAGCCATTTGCTGTTTCTGCGGGA
>WRGY01000071.1 GCA_009786925.1 Defluviitaleaceae bacterium
ATAAAAGACCAAGGCATAGGCATCCCCGCCGATAGCCTCAACCGCATATTCGAGCGTTTTTACCGCGTAGATAAGGCAAGGGCGCGAGCCCTCGGAGGCACGGGCTTAGGGCTTGCCATCGTAAAGGAAATCATGGAAGAGCATGGGGGGCGGGTTTATGCATCCAGCCAACCCGGGCAAGGCACAACCATGGTACTGCGATTCAACCGACTTCCGGATGAAGAAATTTAATTGAGTTGCTTGGCAGCGGCAATCTTATCGAGGTATAGCGAAACAATTCGAAATCGGTCTCGTCTATCGTTGAAAACACAGGTATTATGCGTGCTTGAGCGGTTATGACCAAAACATCTACGCATATGGCAGTGTCTATGCCGTTTTTGCTATTTCACAACTTCTGGCAATTCAGTTTCATGAGATAAGTATCCAGTGGTATGCACGATTAAAACGGCAAAAATTATAATAATTCAAGCAAAACTTATAAAGTTTCATCTTCGACAAAACTCATTTGACAAGCAGTTGCTTGGCTATGTTTATCACTTGTAGCCCCTGTTGCTGTGCGTAACGCACCGTCTGGCCAGTCCCGCTAATATCACGCAATAGCGCACAGATACAAAATGCAGAATTATCCACCATGTAAAAATTACGCTTCTTCATGCAGTCAGGCGTGTATTTTTTTGACACATAATGAACCTCATCTGCTTCGGCTAAGAAAATGTGGTACATATACTTTTGCATATCTGTCCAATCTTTGTCTTGGTCACGGCAAGGCAAAGCAAGTATTAGCCGAATGTCTGCTCCTTGATGTTTTTTGCTTAATACCAAGGTTGCAGTCATATGGCCGAAGCCCAAAGCCCCACCCGATATGAAATCCGTTATTCCGTGCTGAATAAGGCGGTCTATTTCTTCATGCAATCGTTTCTCAATCGTTTCAACCCTCTTTTGAGAAAATATCCTGTGTCCTGTGAAACAAGCCGTTTTATTTTTGTTGTCCACCATAAAATTGCCCCCCCCCCTGTACGCCAGTGCGCACATTGTATCATTTTCTCAAAATATACGCAAGTGCGTGTACGCCACTGCGAATACTTGACTAAAATTATTACAAGAAGGAGGGGCAGTCTATGACAATAAAACCAGCAATCGTAAAAAGATTGCTCCAAATATGTGATACCCGAAAAATGCCCGCAAACGATTTAGCTGTTCGCTCTGGTATTACGCCATCTACGGTATATAGCTTACTACAAGACAGCAGGAAAGATATGTCCGTTATCACGCTTAAAAAGTTGTGCGATGGGTTGGAAATGTCGTTGGTTGAGTTTTTTGATTCAGATGTGTTTAGTGAGTTGGAGCAAGAAGTAACATAGTGTGGCGGGGGAGAATTTCTGGTCATGTGTTAGCTAAAAAAAATGGACATTAAGCAAGGAATTATTTGCTGTGGCTAAAAAGGCAGTTAGCGATGAGCGCGATAACCGTCAACAAAGTGTTGAAAAATTTATTGCAGACTGGAGGGTGATG
Source organism: Defluviitaleaceae bacterium (assembly GCA_009786925.1). GTDB lineage: Bacteria > Bacillota > Clostridia > Lachnospirales > WQUN01 > WQVC01. Next base: position 1,513 of record WRGY01000071.1, read on the forward strand.
CAACAATCGCCTAAGGCGTTAAAAGGCGGTATTATGCGTGCTTGAGCGGTTATGACCAAAACATCTACGGCGGCCTGTATATCGGAAGAATGGCATAGTTTATGTTCTATTAATATTTCGTCCAACCCTTACATATATTTACAACGGTAGTTTTTATAGCAAAAAAGGTGGGGATACGGTGGGAGACTTAGCGACAAGTTTGCCGGCATATTTTGGTTATGCCGGAAGAGCTGTAAAAGAACGCGGAAACTATTATATAGATGGGTATAAGATTCATAAATCCAACAGCAACCCCAAAGAAATCCTTGAGCGTTACAAGCTTCTTAACAGACTCGCGGAGGACTTCTTGTATGCCGACATAATCATGCCCGCTACAAACGGCGCGCCTTTTATCACTCTCGGGCGTGAGGTATATGTTATGACGCGGCATGTGATAGGCAGTGAGCCTGCTTTGAGCGACTTGGGCAACATGACGCTTATGCTGGAAGCAGTTGCAAAATTTCACAAGGCGGCGCGTGGTTTTGAAAACACGCCCAAAAGCGCACCATCGCTTTGTGATGTTTTTTACAAGCAAAAGGCCGAGCTTGACAGTGCCATAAAAAAAGTACATCGCTGTCCGCGCCTGTCGGACTTTGATGTACTGATGTTAAAAAACGCAGATGCATATACGGAGCGCGTAGAAAATGCAACAAAAATTTTAGGAGAAACTGATTATATTTCATTGTACAAAGAAGCCGCAGAAAACAAACATCTCTGCCACAACGCCCTAAAAGAAGAGGCATTTACCATCCATGAGGACAAATGCTATATCTCCCGCTTCGAAGAGGCGGCGGTGGATTTGCAGTTATCAGACTTAGCCTCCATCCTGCGACGCTATGCCCGAAAAAGCAATCGCGAAATTCCAATCAAAAAGCTATTAGAAATCTATGACAATATACTGCCCCTGCCCAACACGTCAGATAAAATTTTATATGCACAACTGTCATTTCCATGGCAGTTTTTAAAAATATCGTCGCAGTACTATAGCAAAAAGCGTAACTTTATCCCTGCCGCAATCACAGGCAGGATGTCAGCGATTTTGGACGAACAAGAAGTTTATGATGACTATGTGGCAGGTCTGTACACCTAATGCGTAAAACAACTGCCTCCAACAAACTCACGCAAGATGGAGTTAGGCGGCAATGTCTCACTCGGCACACCCAAGAAAGACGACAAAAATTTTATCAGCCGCCGCGCCTCTGTGTATTGTGGCTCGTCGGGTTCTATTCCAAACAAAAGCGGCTCGGCATATTGTTTAAGCACACTCATTTCGTACACAAGAGCGGAGTTAAAAAATGCGTCGGCATGTTCTTGGCAGGGATAAATATATTTTATTTCACCAAGCAATACACGCGGCCACATATCTATCGTGACCTGCGCACTGGCACCACGATACAGAAAATCCCTTACCATCCTCCGCATAAGCCTTGCATCCGTGGTCGGAATCCGATTGTGGTCATCAAGGTTTATTTGTGTTAGAGCAGATATAAATATTTTAAACTTGTCATCGCTAGGCACACCACCGCTTACGCGCTCATTCAGCCCATGTATGCCTTCCAATATAAGCACATCGGCCTCCGTAAGCTTTAGATAGTTGCCATTATACTCACGCCGCCCTGCATAAAAGTTAAATCGTGGGATTTCTACACGCTTGCCATCAAGCAAGTCCCTTAAATCTTTATTAATCTGTGCGGTATCAATAGCGTCTATGGTCTCAAAATCGTAATTACCATCCTCATCACGAGGGCAGTCATCACGGTTTAGATAATAATTGTCCAGCGAAATTACATGGGGGATAGCTCCGTTGACCCGTAGCTGTACCCCGAGTCGCGATGCAAAAGTAGTTTTTCCGGAAGAAGAAGGCCCCGCAATAAGCACAATAGACCTCTGCTCCTGCATTATCCTGTCGGCAAGCAGTGCGATTTTTTTCTCATGCAAGGCCTCTGCAACGCGGATGATTTCTCCACTCCCACTTTGGCAGAGTCTGTCGTTTAACGCGCCTACGGTATCGGTTTTCATTATCCTTGCCCAGCGATTGCTCTCTGCAAATACTTCCGAAAGCCGATTTTCGGGTGCGAGTTCTACAAGCTCATAATTATTCGCCGCGTTGGGGAACTGCAACATAAAACCATGCGCACGCTTTATCAGCTTAAATTGCCCAAGCCTACCCGTGCATGGCGGCATTTCACCATAGATATAGTTGTAAAACCAGCCCAGATTATAAAAACTATATGTCTGGTTATGCCGATATTTTAGCAAGCTAATCTTGTCATTAAACCCAAGTTCCTCGCAGATATGCAAGGCCTGCTCCTTAGAAATCGCATGTTTTTCCAGCGGCAAGTCCTTTTCTACAGTATCGCGCATTACCTTCTCGATTTTGGACAGCAACTCATCGGTGATACTGCCTTCCATCTCGGGCAGCTCACAACAATAATTTTTATTGATTGAGTGGGAAATTACTACCCTTGTCTTTTTGCCCAAGACTTCTTTTGCCGCATATATCATCAAAAACGCCACTCCGCGCTGGTATGCCCTAAAACCCTGCGGATTTTTTATGTCCAAAAACTCAATGTCAGAATCAAAAAGCATCTTGTGTGACAGGTCGTGCAACTCGCTATCCACACGCGCAATCAACGCGGGTCGCAAAAACTTTTCTGCGTATTTTTCGCTCAACTCAAAGAGGCTAACACCACACTCCGCCTCGACTTTGCCAACGCCCATGATATTTACCGTGATTTTTCCATTCATATCAAAACACTCCCTTAGTCGTGCGCATTTATTATTAACACGCTGCATATGCACATTATACATTTTCCCCTCACAATTTGTATATAATTTATAGAGGTGATTTTTTTGAAAAACCCAATAGTTTACATATTGTCGGATGAATCCGAAGAAATAATAAAAAAACGCATTTTGTGTGATGATGTGGCTTTTATCATGGATTCATCATCCCCCCCTGCGCATACTATAAGCAAAATCCAACAAAACTCTGCAAAACTAAATCTCTCACGCATAAATCTCTACGCGCTAAACATCCAACCGACTGCCGCCGCCATATTACGCAAGGCCTTTACAAAAAATTTCCCTACAATAAACATGACATTGCTCATCACAAACGAGAATATATTAAGAACCCTGTCCGATAACGAAAACCCCTACGACCAAATTTTTATTTTTACTCAAAAAAACGAACTCGGAGAAATCCTACCCACCGCACAAGAAAATATATCAGAAATCATCGCCGCACTGCCTCTCATCAACACAACATCCTCTACATTTAACGAAGCAATCTCGGCACGCATGAAAGAAAGGATAACCCTTGCGTCAGCAGGTTTTTGGCAACCGCCACCTTCTCCCACAGAAGAAAACAGGAGACTACATAAGCTTGCAGATGATATGGAGAAAGAGCTCCTGAAACATTGCGCCCCCTACCCCCATCACCATCAAAATCCTTTTGAAGGGACTCCAAACCTTGAAATTTGCGATTGCATATCGGGTGTTGCGTCCAGGCCACTACGATTTTGGAACTTAATTGGGAAGAATATACACGAGGCAGAAAAATTATTGTTTGGGGATGAAGCTAAAAAAAATTTCTGCAAATATTTTTTGGAAGAGGAAAACCCTCAAATGGATGACATAAATAATGAAAACCACCTCCTCAGGGCTATAGAAGCTATAACACAGCAGATTAACCACCTTACAGATGCTCTACAAGAAGCTGAAGGAGAAATCATAAAAATACAGCCGATAAATTATATAAAAATAAAAATCGGCGAAACTTACGCCACCCGTCACCGACTGCAACAAGCCAAAAACATCCATGCACGCCTACAATTGCAACAGAACTCCCTGCAAAACCACATGACTCTTTTACGTGAAAAAATAAAAACCTACAAGTCACTCCCTATCGAGGCTCCCCCTATCCCACTCGGCGAAGCACCTATTGCAATCTCGCTCCTGCGAGATGATGCTTTGCTCCGCGAGGAGCATATAGTAAAAAACGCAAACGGCGAATTGTGCCGCCTACGTCTGGTGGGTGGGTTTGGGGTGGATGATATGGGAATTTAATGATAAAATGCTGTCATGAAAAATAAACTCATCCCCTTAATAAAATCCACCCTAATACTTGCACTGGCTGCCTTGGCTGTTTTTCAAGTATATCGACTGTGGTTGGTGGATTTAACAAACCGCAATTTCGGGCTATATTTACAGGCTCGCTTCCCTCCCGCCGCACCTGACGGGCAGGGGGCTTTTGCGCGTCCGTACAGGGTGATTAGCGGTGCGGGGGATGGAGCTTTTTTGGTGATATATAGCGGAATCGAAGAGTCGGAAGAATGGGCTTTTGGCGAAAGAGCATTGGATGCGGTCTTGCATAGGGGGGTATTCAGGCAGGTGTCAGAGCTTCCTTTAAACGAGCCTGTCTTGATTTTTGAATATGCCTTTGATATGTGTACAGAAAAATTTGCACAGGCTCTGGGAAGGCGGAGTGACTTGCTCACTGATGTGGGATTGGACAAATTTACAGGTGTGGCAGTTGTGCCACCTGAGGTGGATGGATTTGCCCTGCGGGTGTTTTTTATTGGAGAAGAAATATGGGAGTTTATGCATGTGGGCGATGGTTTTGGGTTTGATATAGAAACTGTAGACGCACAGAGAAAGCATTTTGTTAATCGCGGCTATGGCTTTGTGCCACATACGCCCCTTTCAGGTCTTTCTTATACCGCCGTAGTTGTGCAAAATCCTTTGCAAAATCCGCATGGTATTTTTACACTTTCGCATATGCGTAGCGAAGTTGCGCACTTTTTTGATAATCCGGCGACTATTATCCCCGGGGTGACTCTGGACAACCTCTATACCTTTTCTAACAGAAATACAATGATTAGGTATTTAGAAAACTCTGTGCTGGAGTATATAAGCTACCGTGCAGTGGGTCGCGCCTCGGACAATTTTTTTGCAGATTTTTCTGCGGCTTTAGCTTTTATCACGAATGATACAGGTGTAATAAATGAAATTTTTTTAAGGCAACACGAGCCGCTGGGTCGTGCGCATATTTTTTGGTTCGATTATGTAATAGATAACAGGCCGCTGGTTTTGGCAGAAGAATGGCGCACGGGGCCGCGTTGCAATGACCCTTTATATTCTGCGATTGAAGTAACGGTGGAGCATGGACGAGTCGTGAGGTATCGGCGGCTGGCATATAACTTTGTGTCCGACGGTCTTGTTTGGATGGATGCAGCGGAGTTTGAACGTGATGGATATTTTACATTGGGCTTCCCACTGGGAAGCGGCCCTATACTGGAGCTGGCGGTGATGCATTAATGGAGTGGGAACGCGCAAAAAATTATATCTTGATTGCCTTTGTTATTTTAAATCTTGGGCTTGCGACCTTGCTTTATATGGAGGATAGGAGATACACACTCACGCAAGAGCGTATAAGCAATATCCATGCGATTTTGTCTGCAAACAAAATAAATTTGTATACCGCACCACTGAGGCGTTTTGCACCCATGAGACATTTGGATATTAGCGGGTTTTACTATGATATTCCTGCGTTATTGGAGATTTTTTTCCCCTATACAGAAGTAATGCAGGTCGATATTGCAGATGGACATTACCGTTTTGAGACAGAAAATAACAACTTTGGGCAACTATCGATTTCCAATGGTTTTATTTCCTTTGACAATACAGAGAATTTGAGAGAAAATAGAGAGGCAGAGATTTCTCGCGAAGAGGCAATCTCTGTTTCGCAGGAGTTTATTAGCCTACACTTTCCTGATTTTGTGATGGACAGTGTTTTTGACGCTTTTGGCGGATATGGGTGGCATATCACCTATCGCCAAGAGTATCGCGGACGTATCATTACAAGTAACGAAATAATTTTTATTTTTTCGGATGGCTTGGACTGGATAGATATGTCATTTGGCAGAGTAATCGGTCACAGTGCCGAGCCACGTATGATATTTGCCCCCGATGAAATTTTGCTCACATTTATGCAACGCATGAGCCATGTCGCTATGGAAAATCCAATTTTTATTTCTGACATAGATATAGTATATTTTCAAGAGTACCAGTCAAATTATGAGGGGTCTGTATACCCTGCCATCCCATTTTATCGTATTTTTGTACAAGACCATGATATGCCGTTTTTGATTAATGCATATACAAATGTGCCGCATTTTTAATTACATAGCGCGCAATGGGCGCGTGTCTAAGGGGGATTTTTTATGACTAATACGATAATGGCGATAGATGATGTGCCGGAAAATTTAATCATACTGGAAGCCATTTTGCAGGACAATTACCATATAGTCACGGCAGACGGAGGTGCGACAGCACTGAAACTGCTGAAAGAAGGCCCGGAACCCGACCTTATATTACTTGATTTATCCATGCCGGAGATGGACGGCTTTCAATTTTTAGAAAAAATAAGAGAGGTACCTGCATACAATAAAATCCCGGTGATTTTTGTAACAGGCTCAAACGATGTATACTCGGAAGAAAAGGGACTGGACTTAGGTGCAGTAGACTATATCAAAAAACCATATGAGCCAAAAATCATACGTGTAAAAATCCGCAACCACATCGAGCTAAAAACCTATCGCGATAACTTGTCAGAGGCGGTAGCAATCCGCACACGCCAGCTTGAAGAAAGAACAGAAGAGCTGTATGCCGCACATTCTGCCATCATCATGGGGATGGCACTGCTCTCTGAGAGCCGCGACAAGGTGACAGGCTCTCACATCGTCCGTATAAAAGGGCTTACACATATTTTGGCGAGCAAGGTGTGCGAGTGGTATCCCGCGTTTGTGTCTCCTGAGCTTGTAGAAATTATTACTACGTATTCGTCATTGCATGACGTGGGCAAGGTGAGTGTACCCGATTCTGTACTTATGAAAAAAGGCAAGCTCACCGAAAAAGAATTTGACGAGATGAAAGGGCATACCCATGGTGGGGGCGACCTTTTGCGCCAGATTTCTGAGCTTTTGCCGCATGACCAGAGCCATATAAGCATAGCTATAGAGATAGCAGAAAGCCATCACGAACGCTTTGATGGCACAGGTTATCCCAAAAATATAAGCGGCGAAAACATTCCGATTTCTGCAAGAATCGTCGCGCTCGCAGATGTATATGATGCACTGCGCAGTACTCGTCCGTACAAGGAAGGCTTTACGCATGAACAAGCCTTGGATATTATCACCAACGGCGACGGCAGGACAGACCCAAAGCATTTTGACCCTATCGTACTTAGAGCGTTTAAAGAAGTACATGAGGAAATGCGAGACTTGTTTGACAAAAATCCCGACCCATACTTAGAGTTGCAAAACGAAATCGAGGTAGTGTAAAGTTAGGAGAACTATAAATGAGTTTTACGCATTATGAATTGGGGGGGCTTCCTAAGGGTAAAGTGGTAGAGGTTGTTTTACAAGGAAACACCGCTAACGTTTACCTCATGGACCAAGATAATTTTGGCAGATACAACAAGGGCATGTCTTTTATCGCACTTGGTGGGCTTATGACTTTTTCGCCCATCCGCTTGCAGACCACAGAAAACGGCCATTGGCATGTCGTAATTGACCTGCCGCAGGGTAAGGGACAGGTAAAAACATCATGCCAAGTGACTGCCACAAAAATGGCTAACATAAGCACAAAACCCGCGACATTTAAGCCATCACCTACTATGGTTGCCGCCGCGGCCGCAGCAAAAAAAGCAGCAGCAGAGAAATCTGCCGCCGCGGCTCCTGCCCCTGCCGCACCGGCAGGTATGGTGACATGCGCCTCGTGCAAAGCATTAACCATACGAGGCAAGTTTTGTGCGGAATGCGGTCAGCCTATGGCTTTGTCATGTCCCGGATGCTCGATTACGCTTGCGCCTTCGTGCAAATTTTGTCCCGAATGCGGGTTCAAGATAGCGTAAATGAAAGCAGACTCGGTGTGCCGCCGCCTTTGTACGTAAGATATAGAGCGTGTATGCCGTCGGGGATTGTTACATAGCCGGAAAAATCTGTCCATATATTCGCGCTTACGATGGAGACCGTGCCGAGAGGTTTGTTGTCGGGGCTGTCCATCCGTATTTCGAAATCGCCTCTGCCATATGCTCTTGTGGTAAGGGTGATTTTTTTTATTCCCTTGCAGTCATAGTGTTTAAAGCCCATTGTTGTACCGTTTGTTATGTCGGAGATGTAGCAACTATCATAGCTTTCGTTAAAACCCTCTTGGGTCACTTTAGCGGGTTTTGCGGGCAGTACGGATGAGCCTGATACACCTATGGCAACGGGACTGTTTTGGACATCATTCCAAAGATTGCAAACTGTATAGGCGGGGTGTTTCCCTGCCGCCAAAAAGGGCTTGCCCCTTGCCCCTTGGGATGTCATTTCTACCTGCGCAATCTTGCCGTCGGATGCAATTTCGATTTGCTCTATACAAGCCTGACGCGAAAACCATGTGTCATTTGTCATCCTATGATAAAAAATATACCACTGATTGGCAATTTGGATGATGGAGCCATGGTTGTTTCCATAGGGATATGTGCGTTTTTCGGCGGGCTTGTATGTAGCTATGCCCAAGTCGCAATTGCTCACAATAACTCCGCCATATACGAAATCGCGGGTGGGATATTTGCTCGTAGCATAACAAAGCTCTGTCATATGAATGGACGAATAGATGAGATAGTACATATCGCCGACTTTTCGCATAGACGGTGCTTCAAAGAATTCATGACCTTTGAAGGTCGTACCCGCTCCCGTCACGCCGCTGGGCGCGATGTATACAGGGGCTTCTGCGATGGTAAGCATATCGGGCAAAAGTACGGTTGCCATAGCCCCAAGGCGAGATTTGTCACCTATAATACCAAGCCCGGTGTACAAATAAACCTTGTCACCCTCAGTAAGAACACCCGGGTCAAACTGCGGCTCGTCACCTTCTTTTTCGCCCAAGAGTGTACCGTCGGCATACTTTACATAGCCACAAAATTGGTATTCTCCCGCAGGTGTATCGCATACTGCCACAGACACGACCTTTGCTTTGTCCAGCACATAATACAAATAGTAACGCCCATCCACGCCACATGTGACATCGGGTGCATACAACACCATATGTCCATCGCGGTTAAGCGGGTCTTGCGTCTTTTTGTAAATTACACCCTCGTATCGCCAGTCCGTCAAGTCGGTAAGCGGCGCAGAGTAACAAATATAGTCCTCCATGCAAAACACATAACCATGGGCGCGGTCATGTGAGCCATACACATACACACGGTCTCCATAAATATGTGGCTCACCGTCAGGGATATACTCCCATGGGGGTAAATATGGATTCATGCAAAAACCTCCATTTTGATATGTTATAAAAAACTTTATCGTTATATTCTGTCACTATAAGACAAAGACTTTATATATTTCTCCATATACAACCAGTCCGGAGAGCCATCAAGTGCTTTAGGGAGTTTAATAGTGCTTTCTTTCATCTTTTCCAAAGTCCATTTTCTGCCGTAACTAAACTTGTAGCGACTAGACTTGATTATGGTTATTACAAACATTGCGATATGCCTATTCAGTGTCCAACCATCAGCATAAAGTACATTTACGTCATCAGAAGCCCAAAAAGGTTCGTGCTGATAAAATGCTTCTCCGACGCTACCGTTATAATTTACAGTGATGCAGTTTGGAGAAAACATTGGTTCAACGTCTATACATTGACGAACACCATTGTTTTCACTAATTGCACCTATAAAATTTACGACTCCTTCGTTCATATCCTCTTTAGTTAAGCGTTTGCCTTTATGAAATTTAAAAAGTTCGCCCAAAGAATATATACCCCAATTTTTAATACTCGATAATGAATCAACAGCAGCCAATTTTGTTGTTGTAATTGGCTTGATACTTGTTTCATAGACCCATTGTGGAATAATATCCGGCAATTCCAATTCACGCAAAGTTTTATTTGCCTGTCGCCCATAACTGTACTTATAGGCGTTGGCTTTAATGCACATACAGTAGTAGAGCTTCTCCCCCAATGTCATGTTTTCCTTTGGGACTAAAACCATTACATGAAATGATGTATAAAATGGATTCTTTTGGACAAAAGCGGAAAGGACACTTCCCCCTAAGGCAACGGTGATACTCCCATCTTCAAAAGGTTTTGTGGATTCAACTATGTCCACTTGAGCAACTACTCCATTGTTTTGTGCTGTGCGAGATACAAAATTGACATCTAAGCCCTCGTCGGTTGATGACATGTGCATAAGCTCAAATCCATTACCTTGCCGCAACTCAAACAAGTCTTTAACCTTCATACACGTCACCTGCCTTGACGAGATAGGCTAAATAGTCATTCACGGTCTTTTGAAAATCCTCTTGCGATAATTGACTATAATCAGTGTTCATATAGGCTTCGCAAAGCCATTCGTCGCTATGTTTAACCGATTGTCTGGCAGACAATCCATCGACTACATCACGATTACGATACAGCTTTAGCCATTGTTCTTCGATGTTCTTCCATATTCCATAATGGTCTATGCGGCCTAGCTTTTTTCGCTTTATAAATCCGTCATTTTTGCAGTATCCAAAAAATGTTTCAAACTCACTGTCATGTGGTTTGTGAGCCTTCCAAACCATTACACAAGTATTGGTTGAAGTAGGATAAAAAATATCATCAGGCATTGAAAAAACGGCCTCTAAAGTATGTTTTTTGAACAACCTCTCTCTAACATCTTTAAACTTTGTGCCAATAGCACAGCTCATAGGCACAACAACAACACCTGTGCCGCCAATTGATATTACATTTAATAGTTGCTCTACAAACTCTAACTCGCTTTTATCTGTTTGCGAATAAGGCGGATTCATCAATCCAACATTTATGTTTTTGGACTTGATTTCACCAATAATGTCTACGTTGAAGCAATCCCCTTTGTAAATATTAGACTTACCGTCTTGTCTTATAATCATATTCGCAACCGCGAGAGTAAAAAGCCCATCGTCAAATTCTACTCCATATAGTTGCTCTTTTCGTATCCTCTCAACTTCTTCCGGGTTAGCGTCTTTAAACATCTTGCTCATAGCGGTTACAATGAACGAACCCGAGCCACAACAAATGTCTACAACACGACTGTTTTTGTTTACTCCTGCGAGGCTACACATAAACTCAGTCAAATGTTGAGGGGTTAGGACAATACCTAGTCCGCTACCGTCCCCGCCGGAATATTTTATAAACTCATGATAAAACACACCAAGAGCATCTACTGTGCTATCAGCGTAGTCCATCATCGGTTTTATTTTTAGTTCAAGTTGTTCAATGTACCAGTTAATTGACTTTTTTTGTATGAGCGGTATATCTGCAAACTTTGTGTTGTCTTGTAAAGTTTTGAAAATTTGCTTTATATAAGCGGCTCTATCGCTTTTAATTCCGCTATTTTCCAGCACAGTTTCGATTGCATTCTGAATACTTGACATAACGGATTTAAAGGATGGTAAACTCGCATACGTTTTGCAAAAATCTTCGTCATAAAGAGCAATGAGGATTCCGGCAATAAAAATAGGCTTATGGGCTTCGCCGACCTTGATTTCTCTTAAGCAATCGTGCATTTCAATAGCGATTTCTCTTATTTCGTCAAGGGAATAATTTTTTTGGAGCTTCTCACCTCTTATAAGCTTTATGTAGTTTTTTGGCTCTAAAATAATATCGGTTGCTTTTATTAAGGGTAAATAAGTGTCCTGTCCTTTAAGCCAATGGAATGTATCAACTTTCATATTTGCGAGTGTAGTCCCACTAATCGCAATGGCAACAACATTATATTCTTCTTTTAAGAACTTTGCATAATAGATAACCCCATCAACAGCAAAATTGCGTGGGTTATCAAGATTTTCGCTAACGTGTTTTTTGACTGCACTTTTACACTCAACAACAATGATTGTATTTGCATCATCATTCATCGTTATGATGTATTCGGGCTTCGCTTTTCCATTTCCGCCCTGTGTAAAATCATCAATAGCACATTTGATAGGTTTTCCTCCAGCTTTTTTTAAAAGAATATCTATCTTATCAACAACTGAAACATCGCCTTGCGGAAAAACAAAGCCCCTGCCATTATCACCTAATACACATTTCATTTCACGCAGAGTAAGGCTCTCTGTATATTGTTCGGTAGCCATAAGCACCTCCTACTTATAGTTCAACTTTATCACGCCATAGCGTAACAAACAAGTCAAACATGAAAAGTTCCTAAAGCGAATAGATGTTTTGGTCATAACCGCTCCGCCCCTTGATTTACAACGAAATCAATGAGAAAATGATGGTTGAAGTGGAGATGATTAGAATGAGAGAAATTTTGGACATAAAAAACCTGAGCAAAACGTTTAGGTTGTCGAAGAAGCAACAAAAGCTAAAGCGGCTGGACAAGCCAATACTGACAGCGGTGGACGACGTGAGCTTTAAATCATACGAGGGTGAGGTCTTTGGTCTGCTGGGG
>WRGY01000072.1 GCA_009786925.1 Defluviitaleaceae bacterium
CCTGCCATGACAGGCCATGGAGAGGCGGCTGTAGCAGATATAATCGCGCCGACCGGTGCGCCACCAAAGATGACACTGGGGATGTCGGCGAGGCTGTTAATTACGGTCAAGTGGTCCATGTTTTGTGTCATGCCGCCAAACCCTGCCGTGATGTTTCCGAAGGCGATGTTTGTGCCTATATTTAATGAAATAAATGCAAGTGCAAAGTAAATCGCATTGATGCTTAGTTTTGGCTTTATTATTCTAAAGTCGGACCAGTACTCTTTTGTCCAAAATTTGGGGTTGTCATTTTGCTCCATATCGCCTGTATATCCTGCGTCTTTTGCCATTTGCAAAAGGTCTACACGCTTCTTTTGCAACAAAATATAGTCAAGTGTCGCAAGCGAAACAGATATGGCGATTACATAAACAAGTGCGTTTGGATTTCCCAAAAAAATAACATGTGTCACAAGTGCCGATACAAACGAGATAATCCCTGTGCGGCGTGCTTGTTTTAACATGTCAATACTGATACCTGCTACCATGAGACCTACACCAGCCATCATGCCCCATAATACCGGATTGCCTGCAAACTCGGCGATTCTTGTCACAGAGCCTGTAAGTCCAAGCGGTACCATCACTATCACCGCTATGAGCAATGCGGCCACTCGCTCATTTACGTTCTTCATAAAATGTGAAACGGTGAGGATGGAGGACTGGCCGCTGATGGGTGTCACAGAGCCTGTCAAAAGATTTCCAATCGCACCTATGAGGAATGCAAAAGCTGTCGGCTTCATCTTGTAGCCCTGTGCCGCCGCCCATGCAAGCATGGTCAGCCCGTTTACTGCAACAAAAATAACCGCAATTGCAAATACCGATAAATCTGAAAACATAATACTCTCCTGTCCGGCTTTTGCCGTTTTTATTTTGGGATACCCTTCGCTATTTTATTACAAATTTCGGCAGTTGAAAAGATGTCAAAATGCCGTCCCTATACCCCACTCGCCATATCCGAGGCCTTCGTATATGGTAGCAGCTATATCTGCAAAGGTTTTTCGTGTGCCTAGTGCCGTGGCGGGAGCATTTTTTTGATACATAAGGATGGGTACATACTCACGAGAGTGGTCGGTGGAGGCTGTGGTGGGGTCACAGCCATGGTCGGCTGTGATGATGAGTAGGTCGTCCAAGCGCAGTGAAGCCAAGATGAGCGGCAACGCGCGGTCGAAGGCTTCCAGTGCGCTTGCATAGCCTTCGGGGTCGTTGCGGTGTCCGTATTGCATATCGAAGTCTACGAGATTTGTAAAAATGATGGTGTCCTCGCTGTTTGTTTCGAGTGCCTCCATGGTGGCGGCTATTCCGTCGCTGTTGTTTTTTGTGTGGTTTGCATTTGCTACACCGCGATTGCAAAAAATATCTTCGATTTTGCCGATGCCCAGAGTGGTTTGGCCGTTTTCTTGCAACGCATCGAGGATGGTTTTTCCTGTAGGTGGTATTGCGTAGTCTTTGCGGTTTTCTGTACGACGGAATGCACCCGGCTTGCCCATAAAGGGGCGGGCGATTACGCGACCGACAAAGAGGTCGCCGATGAGTTTTTTGCGAGCGGTTTCGCAGAGCTTGTATAGCTCCGGGAGCGGGATGATGTCCTCATGTGCGGCGATTTGAAAAACACTGTCTGCGGAGGTATACACTATCGGCGCGCCTGTTTTTACGTGCTCTTCGCCGAGGCGGTCGATTATTTCTGTGCCGGAGGCGGGGAGATTGCCCAGCCATTTTGGGGGGCGACCGTTTTCTTTCAGCCACTCCGCGAGAAATTCGTCAGGGAATTTTTCCAGTACAACAAATGGCGGGTCTGTGATTAGGCCCATCATTTCCCAGTGGCCGCTTGTTGTGTCTTTTGCGCGGGTGAGTTCTGCCATGCGGCCATAGCTTGCCATCGGCTCGGCTACAGAGGGCAGACGCGAGTCTTCGATATTGCCGAGTCCCAATTGCAATAGATTTGGTATTTCGAGTTTTTTTCCGCGTGCGGCATAGATATTGCCCAGAGTATGCGCCCCTACATCGCCATACTCGACAGCATCGGGCAACGCGCCTATCCCCACACTGTCCAAAACTATGATACATACTCTGCTAAACATTTGCCTTCTCCCATTCTCGGCGCAAAAGCTCTTTGCTCACGCCTATATCAATAAAATCCCATGGCAACAGTTCGTCCGCGCCGCGCTCCCTGTTTGCATAAAACTCGGGTGCAACACCTGCGGTTTCGAATGCCGCTAACCATACATCATATTTGAAATGCTCTGTCCATCCGTCAAAAATCGCGCCGCCATGATATGCCGCCTCTATCGCGGCAGACAGCCGCCTGTCTCCGCGTGCCAGCACACCTTCGATGTGAGCGGTTTTTGAATCATGGAAGCGATACGAGATTTGCTTTTTTCTCACACTTGCCTTTACCTCACGTTGTGTCGCCGCAAAATCATCAGGTGTCACCTGTGCCGCCCATTGGAATGGTGTAAATGGTTTTGGTACAAAACAAGATGTGCTAACGCTGACACTCACGGGGCGTTTGCGTTCTTCGTATGACAGCTCATAATATTTTTCTACGATTTTGTCTGATAATTCTGCTACCGCAAGCGAGTCATCAGGTGTTTCGCCGGGCAGTCCGCTCATAAAATATAGTTTTAGCTTATCAAAGCCCGCCTTATATGCGCGGAAACAACCTGACAAGATTTCTTCTTCCGTCAGGTTTTTAAAAATCGCGTCACGCAGGCGTTGGCTACCTGCTTCCGGTGCGACGGTGAGTGACGAAGAGCGTATTGTTTTTACTTTTTGCACCACATCCAATGCGTCGAGGCGAGTGGAAGGCAGTGAGATATTTACACGCTTTTTTTTGCAAATGTCCAGCAAGCCGTCCACGAGTTTGCCAAAATCACTATAGTCACACGCACTTAGCGAAAGCAAAGAAATTTCGTCATAGCCTGTATTATCCAGTATTTTTTCGGCTTGTCCCAATAGCTCACCTACCCCGCGCTCGCGTAGGGGTCTATATATAAAGCCCGCCTGGCAAAATCTGCATCCGCGTTTGCAACCACGAGCAAGCTCCACCACTGCGCGTGCATGGGTGGCCTCAACGAGCGGCACAATGAGTGTCTCCGGGAAGAAAATAAGCTCCGGCAAAAATGCCCGCCGCACCTGTGCCGGAGCGGTCTCGCGCGCTTTTGACCAAAACATCTTTATTGTGCCGTCAGGGTTGTAGCTCACCTCATAAAAAGCGGGTACATACACACCCGCTACATTGCATATTTGTTGCAAAAACTCTAGTTTTGTACCGCCCGACTTCTTATGCGAGGTGTATATGTCCAGAATTTCATCCAGACTCGCCTCGCCATCTCCTATATAAAAAAAATCAACAAAATCAGCCATAGGCTCGGGGTTTGTGGCACAAGGCCCGCCTGCGCATATGATGGGGTCATCCTCGCCGCGCTTCGCTGAACGCAGGGGTATTCCTGCCAAATCCAGCATGGCAAGCACATTTGTGTAGCTCATTTCATATTGCAGGGTAAATCCGAGAAAGTCAAAGTTGCTAAGCGCGTCACCTGTTTCCAATGCAAAAAGCGGCTCATTTTCCCGACGCAAAAAGTCTACCATATCTATCCATGGCATAAACGCCCTCTCGCAGAATGTATCTTCTCTTCGGTTCATAAAAAAATACAGGATTTGCAGACCGAGGTGGCTCATTCCGATTTCGTACACATCGGGAAAGCAAAACGCAAAACGTATCATATGAGGCGTTATTTCTTTTTTAACAGCGTTTACCTCGCCACCCGTATATCTCCCGGGTTTTTCGAGACTAAGCAAATCGTTAGTTGTCACTCTTCATCTTCCGTTTCTGGTGGTGCTTCGTATTCGTCATCATCCGCACCTTGTGGCGGCTCATATGGGTTGTCATATGGGTCATCATAGGGGGAAACATAGGTGATGTAATTGGGGACGTAATAATCGTCTTCCTCTTCTTCCTCTTCTTCCACACCCACTATGGCAGGCTCATGAATCTGCACGGTAAGTGTAGGTGGAGACCCCACAAGTGTAATCCCCGTGGGCAAGTCCACTGCAAGTGGAACGGTATGCACCCCTATGGGCAAACGACGCAGGTCAAACTCAGGCTCGATTTCGTTAGCGTCCAGTTGTGTTATGAGTGAAAGAGGGCCGCTTGCGGTGATGCGTATTACTTCGTTTTCATATACGAGTTGGTACAAAACAGCAATGCCTCGGCTACGTAGATTTTCGTGAGGTATGGTGAGTGTGCGTTCCTGTATGGGCTCTATTCTTGCGACTACACCCATATTATAAGGCTCTCCATAGCGCAGATATACGCCTTCAGGCAACCAATCATTAATGTCTACCGTCTGTGCAATATTTGCGGACGCACCTGACAAGTCTATCTCAACACGTATATTTTGCAATTGTGCCAATGCCTCATCCGTGCCTACCACATCCAGAGAAGATAATCCACTGCTTATTCCTGCTGCCGCAAACCCCGTCGCCGCAGAGCCTACTCCAACGGTGACAATTGGTACGGTACGGATTTGCCATACTCGCATAAATGCCGTCGTCTCCGAAACATTAAGAGTGACATAGTCCGTCATCTCATGTCCATAGCTGTCCATCACCCTAAATGGTACATTAAAAAATTCTGCATCATCAAACACGCCTGTGATATCCACATGCGCCTGTACTTGGTCGATTCTTGCGATTTCTGACCGCGGCCCTCGTATTGTGACATGCGAGTTGCTTAGTCTTATGTCCTGCAATTCGAAACCGGGCGGCACATCGCCATGCCTTATAATATCTACAGAAAAAACATCACGCACTGCAATATCCAACAACACCTCGACATAGGCAGGGGTGATAGAGATTTGTTCAAATCCGGACTGCATATTTGCAGCGATGCGTAGGTATTGTGAAGAAACACCGTCTGCCGCTGCCACAGCCTCGGAGTCTATGGCCCTAAAATCAACGCCCACGGTAATAAAATCAGCGAGCAGGTCTGCATCTGCCATAGCCGCAGTCAGTTTGTTCATATCACTGCGCAAGGCGCGCATAAGCACAGGGACATTTATGTCGCGAAGTGCTTCTTCGTTTAGTACGATTATACCTTCTCGTGCCATTATGCCGATACTGTCGAGCTGTAAACGCGGCGAAACGGTTTGATTCAAAAATGGGTTGTTCATATTCATGCCAACAAACCAAATCGCGCCTGCCACCACAAGAGAAAGTAATTTCCAATGGAAATCCGAAAACAGGGCAGAAAAAAGTCTTCTAATCACTTCCATTCTTTTTCCTCCTGTTCTTGAAAATCGAAAATCTTGACTTGGCGGGTATGCCCCAAATCAATAAATCCCTAAGCGAAGCTTCCGCAATCCCCGCCGTGATTTTGCCATCGACCACCAAAGAGATGGTGCCTGTTTCTTCGCTAACCACCACAACCCTTGCATCAGATGCTTCAGAAATCCCCACAGCCGCTCTATGTCGTGTTCCCAGCGAGCTGTCCAGCGATTCTTCCGAAAGCGGTAAGATGCAAGAAGCCGAACTGACACGGTTGTTGCGGATAATCACAGCTCCATCATGTAGTGGAGCATTTTTTTCAAAAATGTTTAAAAGCAACTGCACACTCACCTGAGCGTCCAGCGGAATCCCTCGACGCTCATGCTCGGCTATATCCACTTCGTTTTCTACTACGATAAGCGCGCCCGTAAAATTTTTGGAAAGTACTCGTGTTGCTTTTATGATTTCGTCCACTGTATGTGCCGAGATATGCACTTGTTTTTCTGATTCTTCTGTCAGATGAAGCAGGTATTTGCCACGTCCGAGTTGTTCCAGAGCCTTTCGCAGTTCCGGCTGAAATAAGATAACAACGACCACAAGCCCCATGCTGATAGCGTTGTCCAAAATCCACTGCACTGCAATAAGCTCAAAGACGCTTGCCAACACAGCAATGACAAGCACAATCAAAAGCCCGCGTAACAAAACCCATGCCTGTGTGCGCCGTATCCACCGAGTAATCAAATACAACAAAACCGTAACAATTAAAATATCAACTACCTGCGCAAAGCCAAAATCAGGCCAGATTAGCGCACGCAGATTAAAAGTCTCAACAAACCAACTGCTTAACGACTCAAACAATCCAAACAACCCTTACGACTCATCTTCATCCTCCGGCTCAGTCGATGCCGTTTCCGGTCTAATCCTCTTTACTGACCGTTGCGCCTTTGTCATGATTACCTTTGGCACAATCCTCACATGATAATAGTTATTATCATCCTCAAACTGTACAGACTCTGCACGTTGATAATCCAAGATGCCATCCAAAAATCTAACGAGCAGAGCAATACATCCGCAAATCACCGTGCCCAAAATCATCAACCCGATATTAATCGTCCCGTCGGAAAAAAGCACAGAAACAATAAACCCAAAAATCATCATAACGCATCCGAGGCCGATAGCGATTTCTTTGGCAAAGTCAATGGCTTGTCGGCTCACAAAGTAGACAAGCACAATGACCATGCTAAAAATAATTGCAGTAAAAATCCAAGTATTAAAAGGTGCGATACCACCCATGAGCGTAGAGTATATGTCAGAAAACGCGCTTGGCAGCTCTCCCAAAATTTCGGAGAGGTCGCGGTCACTTGAATTTGCCGCGACATTTGCTGTGGCGGGCAGAGAAATCCGCAAAAGCCCCGCGATATTAGCATGTACAAACACTCCGACAGTCACAGGTATAATCGCCGTCACAGGGAAATAAATCCCTGCCAAAATAGGCACAAGATAAGGTACATTAAATCTAAATGCAATAATCGTAAACAAAATCAAGATAGACTCCTTAGGAGCCATGCGTGCGTAAAAAAGGAATACAAGCATAAGGAAAACAAATACGGCAACCGCAACCTCCAAACTCCCGGAGAATTGCAATGTCGTAGTCAAGATAATCACAATCCAGCTCATGTTCATGGGCATGATGGTAAACAAAATCGCAAACAAAAGGTTTAAAAGCCCGGGAGAAAAAGAATCGGCAAAAGGAGCAAGCCCCGCATTCATTCCTCCGATGGAAGTGATTATGCTAAATACATAAAAACCCATCAAAAATTTTAATATAGGCATGATAAAAACTTCATATCGTTTGAAAAACTTTACTATTACCTCTCGGGCAACCAATAACTGTTCCATTTTTTATAAATCCTCTTTTCGTACAAGCGGTGAGTCTTTTGGGCTGTCAGAAAGCCGCACAAGCGGCGAGCGTTGTGAAGGACGCTGTGACGGCCTCGGTGTGAGTGGTGTACGCGGACGTGACCCGGACGACAATGCACGAGCAGATACATTTGCCAGCGGGTCATTATTCTCTTTTTTTACACGCTCACGTTCACGTTCACGCTCACGGTTACGAGCGGCGGCGGCGCGGCGGCGTTCGCGCTCATGTTCGTGTTCGTCGGGTTTTTCTTCCGGGGCGGCTTGCGGTTTGCGCACACGCACATCGCCCTCTTCTAAAAAGCGGAGCATGTTTTGATACCTGTTAAGACGCTTTTGTACAAGATAATACTCCCTTGTACCCTGCACAGTGCCGATGACAGAATAAAATGCAACCAAGGCGATGATAAACAAGATGGAGTCCGTAGCGTGATACTGTATATCTATCTCAAAAATATCAATACCATCAACAAAAACAACTCGCAGCCAGTATAGCGCGAGTATCAAAACGCCACCGATTCCCACAGAAATCCGCGTAGCCAGATTCTTCCTATATATATAGTCATGCCTGAAATAATCGTTGGCCTCGCGGTCATGTGTACCTTCATGTTTGTCGTACAGCGCGAGCTTTGTCATCGTGATTATTTTTTGTTGGTTGACCATTTAAAAAGTCACCTCAATCAAGTCTTACACTATTTTTAAAAAAAAGTCCAGTTAATTCATTTAACATTTAAAGGATTTTACTTTTCGTTGTCGAATTATAATATTGCAGAGGTGAAGAAGAGTGCTCTACGGACAAGATGTCATTTCCGAGGTAAAGGCGTTGAACGACATAGTGGATGTGGTCTCCGGATATGTGCGCCTCACCCCGCGCTCAGGGAACTATTTTGGCGTTTGCCCTTTTCACAACGAAAAAACACCGTCGTTTAGCGCGAATCGCGAAAAGCAGATTTTTTACTGTTTTGGCTGTGGAGCAGGCGGAAATGTCATTAGCTTTATAAAACGCATAGAGAATATGGACTTCCCCGACGCATTAAAATTATTGGCAGACCGCGTGCATTTTAATCTGCCGCAAAAGGGGACAAGCACCCAGTCGAAAATAAAGGCCGCCGAACGTGAAAAAACAGCAGAGCTAAACAAGCGGGCGGCGCGATTCTATTACGACTGTTTATATGAAGAAGCGGGCAAAGCCGCACGCACATACTTAGATGATAGAGGTATATCCACAGAAATAACCCGCCGCTTTGGTCTTGGCCTTGCCCCTGATGCATGGGACGGCCTCATGAAAAAATTCCCCGATGTCACCCCGCAGGAGTTTGAAAAAGCGGGACTCGTGAAGCAAAACCCTAAGAGAAACGACCACTACTATGACCGTTTCCGAAACCGCCTTATGTTCCCCATAATAGACCACCGAGGTAGGGTAATCGGTTTTGGCGGCAGGATTTTGGAACAAAGTGATGAAAGTGCAAAATACTTAAACTCGCCCGAGACCGCCCTCTTCCACAAGAGTGAATGCCTCTACGGCCTAAATCATGCAAAAAAAACACGCGCTACAGAAATCATAATCGTAGAAGGATACATGGATGTAATAACCATGCACCTTCATGGCTTTACAAACACAGTGGGCGTGTTGGGTACAGCCCTAAAAAACACCCATGCCCGACTAATCAAAAATACAGGCGCGTCCACCGTGATTTTGCTGTTGGACAGCGATGAGGCAGGACTCCGCGCCGTACAGAGGGCGATACCTGTGCTTATTAAGGAAGGGTTGAGAGTAAAAATCTTGTCGCTTGAGGATGCAAAAGACCCTGACGAATATTTATCACGCTTTGGTGCGGGGAAATTTGCAAGCATCCTTTCGGAGTCCAAGACGCACATCACCTTTCAAATAGAGCAAGTGAGAAAAAATTATAATATGCAAACCACGGAAGGCAGGGTAGGTTTTACCCAAGAATCCGCAAAAATATTGGCATCCATACCCAGCGAAATAGAAAAGGACGCATATGTAAACTTAGTCGCAAATGAAACAGATATTTCTCCGTCGGCCATCAACATGGAAATAGAGAAAATCATGGGTATACTCCGCAAAAACAGCGAATATTATCTGAATCCACGCACGGTAATCGCAAAAAAAGCGGGCGAAGATATTGGCCTTAAAAATGCAAAAAAGGCATTGCTTAACCTAGTGTTTCTCTATCCGAGTGCGGCAGCGGCATTGCAAAAAAGTCAACAGCTCACAGCTCAGGAGATGGGTGAAGATATTTTTGCAAAATTACTAGAAATTGCTTTTACAAGCACAGTAAAATCGCCCTCTGACATCATTGACCTCTTCGAAAGCGATGACGAGCAGCAAGTTGTAGCAGAGATTTTTGCAGAAATAAAGGAGTATACTTCGCAATCTGATGTAGAAAAGGCATTAAGTGACATGGCGAAAAAAATAAAGCTAACATGGCTAAACAATCGTATAGAAATAGAAAAAGATGACGCAAACGCTGTAAATACGCTGCTTTTGCAGAAAAAAAATACAAATACTCTGAATATTACATTGGCAGATGGATAGAATAAGATACGCGAGTGATGTATGCTCGTGATAGCGAGAGGATGTTTTTTTTGAAATCATTTGATGACCCTTTGTTGATGAATCGCTTGCAAGAGCTTGTGGTAATCGGCAAAAAAAACAAGGGTACTTTGGAACACAAGGAAATTATGGAGTTCCTTGGGGACGTTGACCTTGACCCCGACCAGGTAGAAAAGGTGTTTGAGTGGCTGGAGTCTCAGGGGATTGAACTAAACTCCGGTTTGGGAGCGGACACAGAGAAAGAAAAAGAAATCGACTTGGCCGCTGTCGAGAGTGCGATTAACATTGACGACCATGTACGCATGTATTTGAAAGAAATCGGCAAGGTGCCTCTCCTCACAGGTGACGAAGAAGTGCAACTTGCCAAGCGTATGGAGGAGGGCGACGAAGAAGCAAAGCAACGTCTTGCAGAGGCTAACTTGCGTCTGGTTGTTTCTATTGCAAAGAGATACGTGGGTCGCGGAATGCTGTTTTTAGACCTTATCCAAGAGGGCAATCTAGGGCTTATCAAGGCTGTAGAAAAATTTGATTACACAAAAGGGTATAAATTCAGCACATATGCGACGTGGTGGATACGGCAGGCTATTACGAGAGCTATTGCAGACCAAGCTCGGACGATACGCATACCTGTGCATATGGTAGAGACCATCAATAAGCTAATAAGGGTATCTCGACAACTTTTGCAGGAGCTTGGGCGTGACCCTTCGCCAGACGAGCTTGCAAAGGAAATGCAAATGCCCGTGGAAAAAGTAAGAGAAATCTTAAAAATTGGGCAGGAGCCTGTTTCGTTAGAAACGCCGATTGGCGAAGAAGAGGATAGTCATTTGGGTGATTTTATTCCTGATGATGATATACCCGCACCTGCCGAAGCCGCGGCTTTTACTTTGCTTAAAGAGCAGCTGATTGATGTGCTTGATACGCTCACTGACCGCGAAGAAAAGGTGTTGCGTTTGCGTTTTGGCTTGGATGATGGGCGCGCACGCACATTAGAAGAAGTGGGCAAGGAGTTTAATGTAACACGCGAAAGGATTAGGCAAATCGAGGCAAAGGCTCTTCGTAAATTGCGCCACCCCAGCCGTAGCAAAAAGCTCAAAGATTATCTCGACTGATGCGATTGTCCACCTTACTTAACTGTGTCGGTCGGTGCAAAGTGCTTGCCGACATAGGCACTGACCATGCATATTTGCCTATTTCCGCTATGCGCGAAGGCATTTGTAAAACAGCCATCGCCTGCGACATAAACGAAGGCCCGTTGGAAATGGCAAAAAAAAATATCGCCGAGGCAGGTTTTTCTGACTTTATTGAAACGCGGTTGGGTGATGGGCTTTTGCCTCTAAACGATGATGTTGTTGACTGTATTGTGATTTCCGGTATGGGCGGCATGAAAATCATTGAAATACTTGCAGTAAAATCCACATCTGCGAGATTGGTCTTACAACCCCAACATGATTTGGAAGAATTACGCAGATTTCTTCATGAAAATATGTACAACATATTAGAAGAAAAATTAGCATTCGAGCGTGGCCGTTTTTATGAAATTATTGTTGCACAAAATGCAGAAAAAATTTCGTTATATACGGATGCGGAGTATTATCACGGTAGGATGTCTGACCCGCATTTTTTGCCATATTTGCGTGAAAAACACAGGAAAATAATGGGGTACATACACTCCGCGGCAATTGATTCCAAAGACCATAAGCGATTAAAATGGCTGGAAGAGGGAATGAATAAGCATGGTGACAGCACAGTGGGTAATAGAAAAATTTAACGAATGGGCTCCGGAAAACACCGCCGAGGCATGGGATAATGTCGGACTTTTGCTCGGTGACGCGGCACAGCCTGTGCATAAAATCCTGGTCGCGCTTGACGCTACAGAGGATGTAATAAAGGAAGCAGTGATGGGAGGATATGACTTTCTTATCACTCATCATCCTATTGTGTACAGCCCTGTCAAGAATATAACTACAGCCAACCTCACGGGTCGCAAGATTATTTCTTTAATAAAAAACGGAATCGGGTGTTTTTGCGCCCATACAAATCTCGACAAGGCTGAAGGCGGAATAAATGACTGCCTTGCTGAAAAAATTGGCTTGTCAAACGCAACTGCATTAGATGAAGAAAGTAATCTCGGTCGTGTGGGAGAGCTTGCCGACGAAATCACTCTCTCGTATCTGGCAAGTCGTGTAAAGACTGCTTTGGGTCTGGAGTCTGTTCGTATAGCGGGCGACCCCGAAAAGTCCATAAAAAAGATTGCCATATGCGGCGGCGATGGCACTAAATATATAGACTGCGCTATTTCAAAAAATTGTGATGTCTATATCACAGGCGATTTGCGCTATCATGTAGTGCAGGAATCAATAGAGCAAAATATTGCGTTTTTGGACATCACTCATTATGCGGGAGAGATTCCGATTGTCGATTCTATAGTTTCTCGTTTTTGCGAATTTGTAGAGATTCATGCATCTCAGGTTGATGGACAAGTTTTTAATTCCATGTAAAATATTTGTCAGTATTTAAAAATTATTTCTGCCCAAAATATAATCGCAAGCTCAAAACGAGACTGCGATTTTTTAAATAGGGGAGATAAATTATGAATTTTAAACGTATAATCACATTAGGCTTAGTTGCGGGTATGCTCGCTGTGTCAGGAACAGGTTGCTCCAGCAACACCGTGGACCGCAACCAAGGCAACAGAAATGGCCAACGAGTTGCCGATGCAGTAAACCATCGTCCTGACTCTTATAACGGTCGAGGAACAACACGCGGACTTTTTGGACGTACAACACGTGGACTAAACCGCGCAACACGCAACATCGGTACAACAGCGCGAGATGTGACAGACGGTATTGTAAACCGCTATACTCGCACACCAAACCGCGCTAACACATTTGCGCGTCCCCACGCCAGGATAGGCGGAGACTACCGCTACGAAATGAATCATACAGAGCGTGGCATCCCAAGAAGCGGAATGAATCGTGCCGCACGTCGCGCAAACCATTCAAATGTTAACAGGGCTAACAACGTTAGCAACAACCGTAAAGACTTAAATAATATTGGCCTTGTAAACGATGCTACAGCACCTGTTTTCTTTAACAAAAAAGCAGAGCCTGTCCAACCGGAAGTAGCTCCTGCTCCTGTAGTGCCTGCACCTGCGCAATAACTTAAAAAACAACCGGTGGAACTTCCCATCGGTTGTTTTCTTTAAATTAAATCGAATTTTCACTCAAAAAAGAATAAATCCTCAAACTTCTTGTCTAGTGCAATGCAGAGAACAAGTGCCAACTTGGCAGTGGGACAAAACTGACCTGTTTCTATTGAGCTGATTGTATTTCGCGATACTCCAACCAATTCGGCTAAGGCCACTTGTGATAAATTTTTTTCTGCCCTTGCTGCTTTCAGCTTGTTTTTTAATACGATTTCATTTTTCATGTTGTTTTAGGCTCCCCCTAGTCCCGGTATTGCGGTCAAGCCCATTGCAACTCTCGCGAACATAAATGCACAAACGATAAAAAGCACAGCACATATTACAGAAATAAATAAATGCTTATTTTCTTTTGAAAGCTTGTAAGCCATACCATGTAAACAGGCGTAGTATGCTTCTATAAATCCGACCAGTCCCAAAAGTACAAGCAATTGTCCAAAAAGGATAGAGTAGATTAGTATAGGTACGCCTGATATAATAAATGAAGCGTTTGCAGCCCATTTATGTCCTCTGTATTCTGCGTATTCGGCACCTTCATCTTTACGCGCCTGCCTACTTTTTTCCAGAATTTCTTCCTTGCGATTGATTGTTTGGATTTCCGTTAAATTACTCATTGCAAAACTCCTCCCAACTTATATTGTTGTTTTGACAAGTATACTGTGCGACAAGTTAACTTGTCAATGACGAGTGCTGATTTTTATGAAAGGTGGAAAAAAATTTGAGCAAGCTGATTTTGCACTGGGTAATAAGATAATATGTAGTGACCTCCGTTTTGCAAGACCGTGGATTTACCTGTAAGATACAGGAATTACCGCAAACAAAAGGAGGCCACAATGAAAAGAATAATATATGTTGGTATGGATGTCCATAAGGAAAGTTACACTTTATGTTGCTTTACCCCAGAAGAAGATGAAACTTTTTACCACCAAACAATAACATCCGACTACAAGCTGATTCTTAAATACGTTGAAAGAATCACTAAAATCTACAAGAAGGAAAATCCTGATGAAGAATTAACATTCAAATGTGGATACGAAGCAGGATGCTTGGGCTATACCCTGTATCACCAATTAAACAGGGCTGGGATAGATTGTGTAATATTAGCACCCAGTACAATGTCTACAACATCTAACACCCGCATCAAAACTGACAAAAGAGATGCCGAAAATATTGCAAAATGCCTAGCGTTTAGGACTTTTAGCAAAGTTCACATACCAACGGCAGAAGATGAAGAAATCAAAGAGTATATCCGCATGAGAAATGCTAAAAAGCAACTGCTTAAATCAACAAAGCAGCAGATTTTAGCCTTGGTATTAAGACATGGATATAGGTATGATGGTACTGTTAATAACTGGACTGCAAAACACATTGCTTGGCTTCGCTCTCTCAATCTTGGCGGTGTTTTACAAGAAACTCTATCCGAATATCTGACTACATTTGATTATCTAATGGATAAAGTCGAACGCCT
>WRGY01000073.1 GCA_009786925.1 Defluviitaleaceae bacterium
CTACAACCGCACCGACCGCCCAAGCCTAAACCTGCGCCTGCCCACAAGCCTCACAAACATCACATGGCAGACGGATATGGCTCGCGGCTGGTTTGATATTTCCGGTGCGCAAATTCGTGAGGATTTGTTTTCGCGGCAAGGTAAACACGGATTTGATGTAGGGGATTTTAATGCATACTATATACGTACATTGCCGATTATTGTTACCGCTGTGCCTATGGAAGGCTACGTTTTTTCGCATTTTGAAATCACGGGTACATCCACACCAAGGGTGACACAAAATCCAATGACATTAACTCCTCCTGCATCAGGAAACGATATAAATGTCATCGCCGTGTTTAACGAAAAATAGATGATAATCTCTCGGTTGTATACTGACGATATAGAGTATAAGGGGGTTGTTATATGACTGTTATGGTTGTGGATGATGTATCATTGATGCGTAAGATTTTAACAAACATCCTCGTATATCATTGCAAGATGGACAGGTCTGATGTGCATGAAGCTTCGGACGGTAGTGTTGCGGTTATGGAATATAAACGAGTCAAGCCAAAGTTGGTGTTTTTGGATGTCTCTATGCCAAAGATGAGTGGCCAAGAGACTGTAGAGGAGTTGCTCAAACAAGACCCTGACCTGCATATAGTGATGTGTACGGCCGCCGGTGAGCGCGAAGTCGTAAAGCAATGTGTACGAGCAGGTGCAAAGGACTATATTATAAAGCCCGTAGACCCCGAGCGTGTAAAGGTTGCGTTGGAAAAAGCAGGCTTTAAGGGCAAAAAATATGATGACGACGACGAGCCGGAAATAGAGCATACCTTCATTACTGTCAAGAAGGAGGGTGACGGCGGTGAAGGCTTTGATGAAAAGTTTTAAAAATATAAGCATAGCAACAAAACTGCTTATGTCTTTTTCTGCCGTCATTTTGATGTTTTTTGTGGTCGCGCTTTATACCAACAGTGTAATCCGAGACATGGACTATATGTATAGATACCGTATGCACAATATGGTGCAGCGCACGGTGCTTCTTTTAGAATTTCATCAGGAGCTTACGGAGTTCCGTCGCCTACTAAAGGCATCCTACTATAGCCCGCATTGGATAGCCACTACCCCAAACGATGTCCGCATGGAGTACGAATATCATATTACCCATTCGTTTTATAGGATGGGTAGTTTGTCTGACCAATACATAGATTCTGTATCAGATGACGACATGTTCTACATGTTTGAGTTTGTTGAAAAAATGGAAGAGATTATTTCAAATGTAGGCGTAGTATATGGATGGTTTTATACAAACTTTTTCGTGGGAGGCACAGACACTCACTATAGAGGTAATGTCTTGGAATACACTGATAGGGTAGAAAGCGGTATCCGATATCTGCGTGATGTAGAGCAAAACGTGGACGCGGCCATCCAAATGGAGATAGAAAATACCCTCGCGCTAAACCAAGCCATCACCGTAGTAACAATTTCTATCGCGCTGGTTATTTCGTTTGTGCTTACCGCACTTACCGTAAAGACTATAGACTGGCGTGTAAAGGGAATCGAAAGCTCCGCACGCCAAAGTTTGCATGAGTCCACGATAGCTGAAGCAAACTCACAGGCAAAAAGCCGCTTCCTTGCACGCATGAGTCACGAAATACGTACACCGATTTCGGCAGTGCTTGGCATTTCCGAAATTCAATTGCAAAAAAATGATTTGCCCAAGGAAATAGAAGAAGCCTTTGGAAGGATACACACCTCATCCAGTGTGTTAATCGGCATACTTAATGACGTACTCGACCTCTCCAAAATAGAAGCGGGCAAGCTCGACATCATCCCTGCGGAATACGATGTAGCCGACTTTTTTCAGGATGTATTGCAAATGCACGCTGTTTCGCTTGAGCATAAAAAGTTCAAATTTATAATAAGCATAGACAAAAAACTTCCGACTCGCCTCATAGGTGACGTTTTGCGTTTAAAGCAAGTGCTTAACAATATACTTAACAATGCTATTAAATACACGGATGTTGGGATTGTAAAATTTTCTGTAAAATGCGCGCCACATCCAAAAACCAACAAAATGAACATGGTAATTACCATCCGCGATACAGGCAAAGGCATGACAAAGGAGCAGGTAGATTCTATGCTCACAGAAGAGTACATGCGATTTCATGAGGCAGAAAGCCCGGAGGTGTACGGCACAGGCCTCGGGATTCCGATAGTTGTTAACTTGCTGGAGCTTATGGATGCACAAATCGACATAGACAGTCGCGCCCGAGCAGGTACCACGGTGACATTGCAAATCCCGCAAAAGACAATCACAAAAGATATGCTTGGCAAAACGGCAGAAAATCTTTCGCGTTTGCAAACCGTGAGCAAAAAACAAGCATTTACACCCGTGAGCCTTCCGCATGGCAGAGTGCTTGTAGTGGACGACATAGAGACAAACCTTTTTGTGGCAAAGGGATTGCTGGGGCTATACAATTTGCAGATAGAAACATGTAATAATGCCATAGATGTTTTGGATAAAATAAAATGTGGTGAGGACTATGACATAATCTTTATGGACCACATGATGCCCGAGCTAAACGGCATGGAAGCGGCAAAAATCTTGCGTGAGCTGGGATATACGCGCCCTCTTGTCGCGCTCACGGCTAATGCTTTTGTGGGTCAGGCAGAGGAGTTTATTGCAAATGGATTTGATGCATTTTTGGCAAAACCAATCATCACCGCCACCCTTCATGAGATTTTGATGAAGTATATCCCAAAAGATGATGTGGATGAAATCGTACAGCATCCCGACGAAGCAGTACTGAATGATTTTTACGGCTCTCCGGAAATAATGCAAATGGTAATAGAAGAATTTACATCCACCCAGCAAAATGTAATGGATGAACTAAAAACCGCATTAGCCGCAAAGGACAAAGAAACGGCCCGCCGCCTTTCTCATATAGTAAAGAGCATGGCGAGCATGATGAGAAATACCGAGCTGGAGACGGCGGCTAAAGACGTAGAAGCAGAAATCTTTAGGGGTAGCGACCCCACCCCTGACCAAATAGATGCAATGGAAGCCCAAGTGAGGAAGGTGCTGGATGAAAATCCTTGTAGTTGATGACGAAAAGCATATAGCCGAGCTGATTTCGTTATACCTTCGTAAAGAGGGTTATGAGACTAAAGAAGTGAACAATGGGCGTGAGGCTGTGGATGTATTTGCACAGTACGCACCACATCTTGTGCTTTTGGATATAATGTTGCCCGAGATGGATGGGTATCAGGTATGTAGAGAAATACGGCGCGTGAGTACCGTACCCATCATCATGCTCTCAGCCAAGAGTGAGACCTTTGACAAGGTGCTTGGATTGGAAATGGGTGCGGATGACTATATCGTAAAGCCGTTTGAGCCAAAGGAACTAATCGCTCGCGTAAAAGCAGTGCTTCGCAGATATGAAACAGTGACAACCATAAGTCCGCGTGCCGTTGTATTGCCAAATTTTTCTATAGACGCAGAAAAACTCACAGTGATTTATCACGGTAAACAGCTTGAGCTTCCGCCAAAGGAATTTGAGCTTTTGCACTATCTCGCCAGCCATCCCGGCCTTCCGTTTACTCGTGACAGACTGTTATCTGCTTGCTGGGGTTACGAGTTTGCGGGTGATACTCGCACGGTAGATGTACATGTAAAACGCCTCCGCGAAAAAATGCGAAAAGACGATGTTTGGCAAATAAAAACCGTGTGGGGTACAGGTTATAAATTTGAGGTGAACACGCCATGACAGACAATCTAAGCTCGCGTGCAACAAAAACAACAAAGGGCAGAAAGTATGACGCAAAACCATGTGACATTCGCAATGAGTTCCAAAGAGACCGTGACAAAATCACACATTGTAAGGCGTTTCGTCGTCTCATGCATAAGACGCAGGTATTTATATCGCCCGAGCGCGACCACTACCGAACGCGACTCACTCATACGCTGGAGGTTGCTCAGATTTCGCGCACGGTGTCACGAGCATTATATCTTAATGAGGATTTGACAGAGGCCATCGCACTTGGGCATGATTTGGGGCATACACCGTTTGGACATACAGGCGAAGACGCACTCAACGGCCTGTTAAAAGACGGCTTCCGTCACAATGAGCAGAGTGTCCGTGTAGTAGAAACCCTCGAAAACTTAAACCTCACCTATGAAGTAATCGACGGTATACTAAACCATCGTACAAAAAATTCGCCGGCTACACCGGAGGGTCGAGTGGTGCAAATATGTGATAAAATCGCATATATGAACCACGATGTAGATGATGCAATACGAGCAAAAATTTTAGAGGAGAAAGACCTTCCAAATGAGGTATCGGGTCGTTTGGGCAAGACATCGGCCGCTCGTATAGATTTTCTTGTGAGAGACCTCATCGCTCACAGCATGGAAAACGAAATCGGGCTTTCTACAGAAACAGCGGCTTATTTAAAAATTTTTCGTACATTTATGTTTGAGCGCGTCTATGCAAACCAGTTGCACAACAAAGAGCGTAGCAAAATAAATGCAATGATACGGTTGATGTTTGAGTATTATATGCATAACCCGCATAATCTACCGAAAGAAATCAAAGCATCAGATACAGAGCGAGCCATAGCAGATTTCATTGCAGGGATGACAGACCGCTTTGCACAAAAACAATTTAGAGAAATATTTATGCCGGCCGCTTGGGAAGCATAAGGCAAAATTTAGGGGGACTTAACGTGATTGGTATCATCGGAGCGATGCAAGTGGAGGTCGAAGGATTTATAAAAAAGATGACGGACACTTCCAGAGATGTGTACAGTGGCATCATCTTTGTGCGTGGAAAATTAAACGGCGTAGATGCTGTCGTAGCAAAATGTGGGATGGGCAAGGTCAACGGAGCTATTTGCGCCCAGACCATGATACTTATGTATAGTCCAAAGATGATAATAAATACGGGGGTGGCGGGTGCGATTTCAAACTCCCTGCATATAGGCGACATCGTAATCGGTCGGTCTGCTGTGCAACATGACTACGACCTCACACCCATAGGCCACGAAAAAGGCTATATTGAAGAATTGGACAAAATTCTGTTTGTGTGCGAGCCGCAGATAGTAGAATGCTTGGAAAAAGTAGCAAAAAAACATGGCAGATGCAGTGTTGGGGTTATCGCCACAGGCGACCAGTTTGTAGACAGAATCGACATTAAAAATGAAATTTCGGGCAAGTTTAATGCCCTTGCGGTAGAAATGGAAGGTGCGAGCATAGCCCATGTTTGCACACTTAACGACACTGCTTTTGGGATGTTGCGTACTATTTCTGATAGCGCAGACCATGATTCGCATTTCGAGTTTTTTAAATTTGTAGAAGAAACGGCAAAGACTTCTATCGAAATAGTATCGGAGTTTGTTGTAACCATTACAGACTGATTTTTAGTGCTTTTTGCTTACAAGCCGATGTGCATTTTCCGCAGCGGAAACACTCGGGGTGGTTAGGCTCGATTTTTGGTCGGATTTTAATGTGGCAAGCGTTGAAGCAGTTTTTGCATGATATGCATTTTTCGGCATCACATTTCATGTGTAAAATCGCAACGCCGTTAAGCAATGAATAAATTGCTCCAAGTGGGCAAAGCACACGGCAAAAGATTCTAAGGACAAACACGGATATTACAACAATCCCAATCGCAATCACTGCCTTTATAACAAATTGCAATCCGATATAATCATGCAAAAAATCATGCACAGCCAACAGAGGCACGGCCCCAAAAATAGTCCCCGAAGGGCAAATATACGCGCAAAATGTCGGGTTGCTAAAAATCATGGGCAATAAAACTACAAATCCAACCAGCACAAAATATTTTATATAACGCAAATACCTCAAACGCAAAATCAGCTTTGGGGTTTTTATTTTGTATAATAAATCCTGCAAAAAACCCATGGGGCAAACAAAACCGCAAATGAATTTTCCAAAAATAACGCCCACTGTAAGTAAAAAACCCGTTACATACAGGCTGATACTGTGCCTCGCCCCTGCAAAAAACATCTGCGCCGCACCTATAGGACACGAAAAAGCCGCCGCGGGACATGCATAGCAGTTTAGACCCGGGGTGCATACATGCTTTAGATTGCCCTGATAAATTTCACCAGAGAAAAAATTTTTAAAAAAAGGGTTTTGCAAAATAAAAAACCCAAGCTGTGCCATATGGCGATACAATAGCCTCACTCGATTATCCTCCAAGCCCAATGCATTCCATGCAAATTATCGTGGCCTTTTGGAAGATTTCCTGTGTCTCGCCTAATGCTAAACCCACTGCAATAAAAATAAGCCCAAGCAGGAGTAGGCCTATCTTCCGTTTCATATACCCAGAGCCGTTTCTATCACGAGTCTGTATTGGCGTGTGCCGCGTAGTGGTGCGCCGCCTATGAGACTGCCGTCTGCACGAAAAAGCCCCGCGGATGGAACAAATCCTGTGTTTAGTTTTGTTGCAAGCTCGCTGTTTGCATCCCTTTCGATATGCGGGAAGGTCGCGCCCGCGTCGGTGATAAGCCTCTCTGCACCCTCATTTTCTAAATCAAGAAGTAAGCCCAAAAAACCTACCCTGTCATTAAATTCTTCGTATAATTCACCCAGCAAAGGCAGTGCAACAACGCAGGCTCCACACCATGTCGCCCACAGATAGACAAAGAAAAATTCCCGCTCGGGCAAATCATCATGCGTCACGATATTTCCATTGATGTCCAATGCAGAAAATTCAAAAGGAAAGACACCTTTGGCGGCGGACTCTTCGATGATTGTTACCTCTTCGACAATTGCTGCTTCTTCGACGACTGCTGCATCCTGCTCTACGGCACATGCCGCCAATATGAAAATCAACGCAAAAATATATTTCATCTTCTACTCCGTCTCATATCCCTCCGGCAAATCCGCAGGGCTCAATATTTTAGTGATATTAACATCCGTGACTCTTTCCAGTACAAGTATGTCTGTACTGCCCCATAATCTCACATAGGGGCGCAGTTTGTTTGTACTGCCGGGGATGATAATGCCGAGCTTTCCGTTGGACAGCTCCACGATGGTATTGATGGGGTATAGTTCCAGTTTTGCAAGGAATGCCTTTACGATTTCGTAGTCAAAGGCTGTATTGACATCCTTGAGGATTATTTCAAACGCCTCGGTGGGCAACATTGGCGAACGATATGAGCGATACGATGTAAGAGCGTCATACACATCCGTCACAGAGATTATTTTGCTAAAAAGCGGAATATCCTTACCCTTTAGTTGTTTTGGGTATCCAAACCCATTTACTTTTTCGTGATGGAACATCATGCCATTCCACAGCTCTACGTCGCCGATTGCGTTCTTTTTAAGGCTTTCGGCACCCAGAGTCGCATGGTTTTTAACCAATGCAAATTCTTCATCGGTAAGCTTGCCGTTTTTGTTGATTACATCCAAAGGTATCATCTGTTTGCCCAAGTCATGCAACATCGCACAGCGACCAAGACGGAACAATGTCGCACTGTCCAGCCCAAGCTCCTTGCCCGTAGCAATAGAAAGCACCGATACGCTCAAAGAATGGTGATATGTGTACTCGTCATATTGTTTTAGGTCATTGATATGGACGAGTCCCGTCATATCGTCCTCCAGCACATGCAAGAGGTCGCCTACCACACCTTCGAGATTGTTTACACATTGGTAGGCGGTTGTTTTGTTCATCTGGCCGTCGGGCGAGACTTCGCCAAAAAGCTGCTTTACGCTATCAACAGCCTCTTCTTTTAACTTTTCGTTAACTACGGCTTTTATTGGGACAATTTTTTCAGGCTTTGGGCGTTCTTTTATGATTGCGGGGGCAGAGGGTGCGGGTGGCGGCTCTGCCGGTTCCTCCGGAGGCACCCATCCGGGAGGTGGTGTCTTTGTTTGGATGTCAATCGTTTTCACACGAGAAGAGAGACTCTTAATCACACTTGCATCCAACACGGAGTCTTTCCTTGCCACCAGCATTTTTACACCGGAGCTGTTTGTCACATAAACAGACTCCATGAGCCTCATGCCGGGGATTGCTTCGCTGATTGGTATTGTTTTTGAGAACATAGGCTACATCTCCCAGTTTGTTACATTTATTTGTCCTTTATTACGTGCGATGTCGGGGTGGAGCATTTCTGCCAAAAGTCTGCCGTTCGATTTCCAACCTATGATGTGGTGGCGACCTGCGGCGATTGCTACGATTTCACGCCAGTCCATGGTAGCGGCTTCTACGCCGGAGTCGGGCCAAAAATATGCAAGTAGCCTCACCGTGCCGTTTTCGAAAAGCCCTGCGAAATAATCCGGCGCGGCAGAAATCTGTCTTACATTCTTCCAGCCTGCAAAACTGCGGCGCATGTGGTTTTCTTTGCCGACACGAGCGATTGTGCCGTCTTGCAACAATGCGATAATACGAGTTGGGGACCCAAATCCGATGTCCACTACATTTTCGAGATGGCTGACTTGCAAGTTGCCGCCTTGATTATTGCCTGTAACGAGTACCTTTCCGTCCTTTTTTATCCCAAAAGTGCAGTCCTGCCCTGCGACGATATGTGTGATATTTCGCCAATGCTTTACATTGCATTCGCCATATCTGTTTTGTCCGCAAGCGAGCAGGGTACCATCATCCCGTAAGCCCACTGTATGTCGTGACCCTGCCGAAATTTTTTCGACTTTGCTCCAGCTTTTTACATTGAGCTGGCCAAAGTCATTGCGTCCGACACCGAGTACAGTTCCGTCGGCTCGCAGTCCTACGGTAAATCGCGCTCCCGTCGATACTGCCTTCATATCGCGCCAGTCATAGGTGTTTGTGTGGCATTGCCCATCGGAGTTTGTGCCGACAGACTGCACCTGCCCATCCCGCGTAATTGCTACAGAATGGTAATCTGCCGAAATTTTTTGTGCAAAACGTATATTGATAAATGCGCGTTTGACTTGTGGGAATGCAGGACGTGGTATTGTCATCAATGGTCGGCGTTCGTCGCCGATATATGGGCTGTTACGTTCTGCCTGACGTGGACGAGATTCCATGATATGGTCTTGTAGGGATTTACGAGGCTCGGACGGTGGCGGCTCTTCGTTTTTATACACCGCGCCTTCGTCATTTATGCTAAAGCCCAAAAATAAGCTGAATACATTTAAAATCCACTCCGCGACCCCTTCGTCTACGGCAAAAGTGTCTACAAGCTGGCGTGCAAGCCTTTCTCGTACCAAAGGATAAGTCTTGTCTGAATATTTAAGCTGAAAATATCCGCCTATATCTAAAAAATTTACTACCTGTATACGCTCCTTGCGCATGGTGGGCGCGAGGTCGTTTAGCAAGTTGCGCGCCGTGGTCAAATTATAGAAAACGCCGTCGCCATAGGTGTCACGCATGGCGTTTAGAGCGTCGAGGATTCTCATGTCCATTATTCACATACTCCCACGGGGTACCAATTTTTTACATAGTCCATTTTCATGTTTTGGTTGCTCCACAGCCACCCCTGATGTGTATATGCTACATGTAGTGTACCGTCTTTTGTGAGTCCGAGAAGCCGTTTGTATCCTCCATAAATGGCAACTATATCCGACCATCTGTCCGCCTCTGTATCGGGTCGTGGCTTGTCGCGTTCGTATGAAAGCACACGCACAGTCCCATCCCCGCGTAATACCGCAAAACTATCCGCTAGGTCAACGATACTGATGATATTACTCCACTGTGCAAAATAATTTGCCGGTTGGTTATCCTTATAAATTCGACCGTCCCTGCCCAAAATCACACAACCGCTGTTATAGGTAGAAATCACTTGTGTCACATCATTGCAAGCGAGCAACCATGAAATTTCATGTGCCGCGTCATCGTCAGTGATATTTGCGGCAAGCATGAGTGTTCCGTCAGCCTTTACACCGATAATCCCCTCCGGGTAGCGAGCCACACTCACAATATCGGAGAAGGACGATAAATCCAGTCCCGACTTGCCTATGGCTACAGCTGTGCCGTCATTCATGACACAAACGGAGTCATGCCCAAATGCATAGACAGAACGCACCCCACTCAAATCACTCACATCGCATTCGTCAAAAGCATTAGCCCCTGTCGCCAAAACCTTCCCATCCACCCTAAGCCCCAGTGTATGAGCTTCTCCGGCCGCTACAGCAACTATATCTTTCCACCCGATGACATCGCATTGGAAATCTATATTGTCACCGCTTGCAAACACTGTCCCATCCGCAGAAATCGCCGCTACATGCTTTTTTCCGATGGCGACCTGCCCCTGCAAGTACGCAGACGAAACTCGTTCCAGCCTCGCCTGTGCGTCGTTTTCGTCCGAAGGCAATGCGTCTTTTTCTAAAAAACCCAACGCAACGCCAAACAACCGCACAACCCAGAGGGCGGCGGCTCGTTCCATGCAAAATGTAGATATTAGATTGTCTATTAGTTTTTTTTCCGCAAGGGGATACGACGAGTTAGTCATGGTGTGATAACCGTCTGCTTCTACAAAGTTGCGCACAAGTATTCTTTCCTTAGGCATTTCCGGCAAAAGGTCCAGCAAGATTGCGTTTGTGCGATTTGTGTTTTCCAGAGCGTCCCCATGGTCGCGTAGTACGCGGGCAATTACATCCAGCATAGAATCATTCATACCGGCTGCCCCCAACTGGCTTTAGGCCATTTTTATTAATAATAACACTTTATGCACGTTATGTCACGACTGTCACTTTGGATGCTCCCGAAGCCGCATTTAACGCTGCACTCATAGCATCGGCGGCTCTTGTTCTGTGATTGTCCGGCAAAAGGCTGTCATAATCCTTTGGATTATTGTTTTCTCTCATCATGCGCATGTTATTTGCCTTCATATACATACCGGGCGAATGCTCAATCAAAAACGCCCTGTCGCTCTGCGGTACATTGTCACCATTTGCTATGCGCATGGCTATTTCCGTTGCAATATTAATGTTGTCAAACTGTCCCCCCTGCGCCTGTGCTTGTTCACGAGCCTGTTCACGAGCTTCGTTACTAATCACCAATGCAAAGGATTGCTCGCTATGAGATTGTTCGACAATCTCTTCGTTTTCCGAAACTGCCGGCGGCGGCATTACAAAATTATGTGTCATATTCGGATTGATTTTCATTGTCATCACCTCTGACATATTTATCGTCAAAAAAATGACAAAGTCTTAACGTCTAACGTCCTATTAGCCACATTTTAAAGACTGCGGCGACTTCGCGGGAATAATTAAACGGAACGGTGTACCATGGGGTGCGTGCGGGATATGCCAGTGCATTAAACCCAACTCCTTGTGCAAAACGCACGGAGCGAAACATATGAAAATCGTTTGTGATAATAACAGCGGTTGGATTTTCGTAATAAACTCCGTATTGCACGAGATATGTATCAAACAAAATCCTCGACAGTGTCATATTGGTAAAAGTAGAATGTGCATACTCCTCTCTGATAATTTGATTCTCTGGGATGCCTTGAGAAATCAAATATCGCGCCATAGCTTCGGCCTCCGAAAAAGGCTCCCTATATGCCGCCGCGCCTGTTACAATCATCATGGCGGTTGGGTTTTGGTTATGATATTCCACAGCCATATCCAAACGCCGACGCAAGCTACTTTGCACCTCTCCATCCCGCACTCCGCCGCCAAGCACAAGCACAACATTTTCTGTATATGTAACGGAAGGACGGCTTCCGTAAACAGCCAAAAACGCCGACATCCCTATGAAAACAAAAAATACAGCAACGATAACGGCAGTCAAAGCTTTGAAATGTTTTAGTTTGTTGTAATACACACCGTACAAACCCACAACAATAGAAATGCCTGCCAAAAAAATCGTGTTATTGTTAGATACTCCGTTAAAAAACGCCATCCTTACTGACGCAATCAAAAATAGTGCCGTGATACATAAAATAGCTATTCGCATATATCCTCCAACTTAGAAAAACAAGAATAATAAAACAGCAAGAGCAAAAATATAGTACAGGGCAAAGTATTTTAGCTTCGCTTTTTTTATGACAGAAAGCATGACATTGATTGCCAAATAGCCTGTTATTGCCGCTGTTACAAATCCTGCACCAAGATTAACAAAGTTAAGCCCTTCCATAAGCTCCGGGCTTGCCAAAACTCTGCTAAACCTAAAAATCATAGCCCCAAAAGCCGCGGGAACAGACATCAAAAAAGAAAATCTTGCAGCACTCTCGCGGTTTATGCCCCTTGCCATGGTCGCTGTAATTGTACTGCCTGAGCGCGAAATCCCCGGAAAAATCGCCAAAGCCTGCGCACATCCAATCAAAACAGCATCCAGATAAGTAATATCGTTCATTTCTTTCCTATTATTTTTCAATCTGTCAGAAAGCAATAAAACAACACCCGTTATAATAAACCCAATGGGCAACAGTTGTACCATATGGAACATTGATTCAATGATGCCCTCAAAAAGCAATGTGACAATAACTAAAGGTACAGTTGCAATCACCAATAAATAAGTAGTCTTTTGAAAAGGTTTTTTTATTAGCTCCCATAAATCTTTGCGAAAAACATACAAAAGGGGCAACAAGCTGCCCATGTTAAGCACTATGATAAAAGTCATATTATCCTCGGCCTCAATGCCAAAGATATGATGGAACACCAGCAAATGCCCCGAGCTTGATACGGGTACAAACTCCGACATTCCTTGTATGAATCCCAAAATAATTGCCTGTAATAGGCTCATTCTCTCACCTCAGATACATTTGTACACCTGTTGATATATAGAATGTGTGCTGTGAAGGGGGCGTATGTCAAGCCCAAGCTAAGTTTTTTAGCCGCCCCCGGAAGTGTCGGTAGCCAAGCACAGTGACCATATAAAGCATGTCGGTTAAGCGTACATGGTCACTGTCTAAGGCATACTTCTCTTTCCGTTAAACACTTATTCCAAAATCCTCAAACTTCCAAACAATCTTGATTTGATTTTTCGGTAAAACGAGGATTTTTTCTACCACAGCTTTTATGATACTTCGCTGGGCATTTGACTCAGTTACACCTGATGCGTCTTTGATAAGTGCGGCCATCTCGTGATTTTTCAAATTATCGCACTCAAATTGTTTCAGCGTGTTAATGCGACTTTCTCGCTTTTCTATTTCCTTGGCGCACCCATCTTTCGATGCTGTATAGGTTTCACGACTTATCTGCCCCATAACATATTGTTCGTAATATCCATGAATTTGCTCCGTCAACTGCCGGATACGGTTTTCATGGTCAGCAATCTGCATCTGACCCAAACCGATTTCTTGAAGCTCCGATAAGCAGTTGATGTTAAACACAACCTCAGCTTGCTTTTTGACTGCGCTTAAAATCATAGCGTCCAATGTGGCCGACTTAATCTTCATTTTATAGCAGGGGGCGGTTGGGTCGGCTCTTGTATATGAACACCTAAAAACAGGATTTCTCACACCACCATATTGTAACCTACGACCACAGTGACCGCAATACACCATGCCGGATAAAAGATATTCCCTTGAGGCAATAACATTAATTCTAAAATAATGAAAAGCATTAGCACAAATAAACTATCTCAGTAGGAAAAAATTCTGAAATGGGGTATAATTAGGGTATGGGAACGCAAGGGTAGTGCTTCGTTGCTTACCCTTGCAAAAGCCTAGCTCCTTTGTGAAAATTTCAAAAATTGGTGCCAGTATGTTCGATTGCGTGTTATAATACTGGGTGACGAAAAATTACTTTACAGAAATCGGTGATGGAATGTCTGATTTATTAAAACATTGGAGGCATGAAGCAAAAACTAGGCTTCCTGAACTCTTGGATGAGGTAGCAGTATCTATAAAAAGTGTTCATCCCGATTGCACAGTAATTTTATTCGGCTCTTATGCCAGAGGTGAGCAAGGCGAAGAATCTGATTTGGATATTTGTGTGCTTGTGCATGAACTCACCTATAATAGAATGGCTATGAGTGCGGATGCTTATGGTGCGATACGCAGAGATTTTCCTCTCCCTATTGATGTGTTGCTATATACCCACGATGAATTTGAAGAAAGCGCGAAAAAACGCTCTAGGATGCAATACAAAATTAAAAATGAAGGAGTGGTCTTAGGTGAATGATTATACAGAAGCTATGGTGTGGATAAACCTTTCTCAGCGTGACCACGACATAGCTTTTCATTTGCAAAAAACTTTTATTCCTCTGCCTGTTGAAACGATTTGCTTCCATTCTCAACAAGCGGTTGAAAAGGCGTTGAAGGCAATCTTGGCTTATTACGAAGCCGATATTGAATATACACACAACATAAGGACTTTGGCTGAATTGTGCAAAGCGCATACGGACGTAGTATTTATTGATGATAAAACCGTTGATACAATAACCGCATTTGCCGTAATCACTCGTTACATTGAAGATAGGCGTGATTACACCGAAGATACCGCCAATTTTGCACTAAAACAAGCCAATCTGGCATTGGAGGCAGTAAAACAATTCTTGGAAAAGTCCGAAACAGAGAAGGGAAATTCAAATAATTAAAATCAAGCAATAAACGAACCAATCGCTCCGTTACTATGGGCGATTTTTTGTTGCAATAAAGCGAAAAAAAATGGCAGCCACAAGTCTAGCAAATTTTGACTTGCGGCTTTTTTATTACAAACACACAGGAGGAGAATATGAAGATTTCTCAAAACATTCTGGGAATTTTGGAGAACCAATGATATATTTCATATATTTACGAGTATCCGATTCGGATTTTATGCCATCCATGCCCTCAACCGTCTTTACGCGGGAAACCGCATCTGCAATATCAATGCAATGCTCAATCATATGTTTAAGCACTTGTTGCAATGTTCTTTTCA